>JAGOIS010000030.1 GCA_017995495.1 Candidatus Cloacimonadota bacterium | reverse complement strand
AAATTCCCCACCCCCGCGAACATGGGCCACAGCGTAGATGAAGCCACGGTCCAGCAGGGAAAACAGAGTGTCGGAGTGATAGGGGTCCTCGCAATCACTGTATGCCCCGTAACCATAGAGCCAGAGCGGATGCGTGACTCTGGGATCGAGGTCTTTCCTCCTGATCAGCCGCAGGGGGATCAGGGTTGAGTCCGCGGCCGGCACCCAGACCAACTCACAGCAGTAAGCAGAGGTGTCAGCAATTCTTCCCGCGGGGGTCTGATAAACAGTTTTTTCGGTGCCCGTGGCCAGATTGTGGCTGACGATCGAGAATGGCTGCAACTCGTTTTCGAGGCTGTACATCAGAAGCGGGGAGGCTGGATCGGCGTTGAACCAGAAATCAATATCTGAAGGGACTGGAGGAGATATCGTCCTGATCGATCCCCCCCTGGCGGAATGGAGCTCGAAGCGCTTGAATGCCTGCTGCCGTCGGATAACGGCGACCGTATCCTCCATCAGGATGAAGCTCTGCAGCGGAGCGCCGGAAATGGGCGGAACAATCTCTTTCCACGCTCTGCCCGCGGCGTCTGTGGGATCAAATTGATAAATGCCAAGATCCTTGTGAAACCTGTCCGTCATCACGTAAAACACGCCATCCAAGTAATCCGGATAAGCCAGGCAGCCCGCATCGGATACTGGCAGGGCGACAAGTTCCGGATCGGTTGAAGAGGCGGCCAGATACCAGACCCGATTAACATCTGCGGCGGAGGAATCCAGAAAGATCAGATCACTCCCCGCGCTGAAATACACATCCAGATCGAAGGCGGGATCCTCCTCCCGGTAGAGCGGGGACAACGCACCTGAAACGGTGTCGTAGAGCCAGGCCTGGTCGCACTGGAAACGCTCGTTGTACGTGGTGATGACCATTCTGCTTCCGTCGATCAACCACAAAGCCTGGCCTGCGTTGCGAATCCCGGAACCCTTGGTTTCACCTGTTTTAAGGTCTTTGATGTACAGTGTGTAATTTTCATCTCCGGAAAGGTCCACGCTGTAGGCAAGTTTGGCGCCATCCCGGCTCACCTGAAACAAGCCCAGGGAAAAGTACTTGCTGCCTCTGGCCAGCTGGTTTTCATCGAGCAGCACCTCCTCTTCCGCTCCGGGCGTGTCTTTGAGCCGGTAATGAACCTGGTGGGCACGCCTCCGGGGTGATCTCACCCAATAGTAGTATCCATCCAGCAAATAAGGATGGGAGGCTTCATCCCGGGTCAGGGAGCGGGTGAATTCATGATACAGCTTGCGGGCAAACCCACTGGATCTTTTTAAGTTCCTGGCCGCGTACTGCTGCTCCTCCTTCAGGACTCGGGGCAGGTCCGGATCGTCGCGGTAGGCCAGCCAGGCCCAGTTATCGGTTAGCAGATGACCATGCACCAACCGCTGAAAAAGTCGCTCCGGGGCCAGCGGCGGAGTGGTTCCGGCGAAAAGCCACAGTGGACACAAAAGAAGAAAGAGGAGAGGAAAAAACCGCAAATGGGTTGGACGCATGATCTACACATTTAGCAGCGGAGTGTGCCGATTCTGGCTGGCCACCAGCAGCCGGATGTCGCTGCGGATGGTTTGCAGAAATTCCCGCATAGTGTTGAGGGCCAGCTTGGGATCGTTGTTGATCTCGCTCAAGTGGGCCAGAACAAGGTTCTGCAGGCCCTGATGCATCACCTGGCTCACCACTCCCACAGCCTGCAGGTTGGAAAGGTGGCCGTTGATGCTTTTGATGCGTTGTTTGAGCGCCCAGTCATAAGGTCCCTCCATCAGCATGCGCTCGTCGTGATTGCTTTCCAAAACCAAGGTGGTGCAGTGTCTGAGCTTGGTGACGGCAAGGGCGGTGGGAAAACCCAGATCTGTGGCCACACCCAGTTTGCGCTCTTCGTCGCCCTCGCGCCTGAAGGTGAAGTTGCAGCTGTCTTCCGCATCGTGGGAGGAGGCAAAGGGATGGATCACCAGGTCGCAGATGCTGAATGACCTGCCGGTCTCGAAGTATTCCACTCCGCCAGGAACATCGCCAATGCGGTGCGCGCAACGGTCCAGGGTGCCTTCATTGATGTAGAGGGGGATCCTGAGTTTTCTCGCCACGGCGCCCACGCCGCTGGTGTGGTCTGAATGTTCATGGCTAACGATCACGGCTTGGAGTTCGCTTTTGTCCAAACCCAGGTCTTCGAGGGCGGCAAAGATCCTCCTGGCAGCCACGCCAGCATCCAGAAGCACGGCCACTTCACCAGTGCGCACCAGTACGGCATTGCCCCTGGAACCACTCACCAACACCGAGGTTTGAAACATGGGTCAGATCTTGGTGAGGTGGTAATAGCGGTTGTTCAGCTTGTCAAACTCTGTCCAGACTGCGGTTTCAGGAGATGCGGCCAGCATCTGGGCAACTCCCACGCTCTGGGCGTCCAGGTTGTCGCAAAGGTGCAGCACCAGGGCTTCGAGGGTCTGGGGCAGGCGCACGGAGGCTTTTTCGTATTCGCCGTGATGCGCCAGGATCATGTGCCTCAAGTTGAGCAGGATCTCAGCCGGGAAACCTGTGATCAGCCGGGCTTTTTCGCAGATAAACTGGTCGCAGAGGCTGAGGTGGCCAACCAGTCTGCCGATCTCGGTGAAATCGATCACAGGCTTGGTGCTGTATTCAAACACCTTGCCCAGATCGTGGAGCAAGGCTCCGGTGATCAGCAGGTTGCGGTTCACGGGATAGAGCCCGGACACGAATTCGCAAAGCGTGGCCACGGAAACTGTGTGTTCGAGGAGGCCGTGCATATAGTTGTGGTGCCAGCTTTTGGCGGCGGGGGCTTCGAGGAACAGGGCAAAGAGCTCCTTGTCTTCGAAGATGGAACGCAGCAATTTGTTAAGCCAGGCGTTCTCCACCATGTCCACAAAACCGAAAAACTGCTCCGCCATTACTTCAGGATCCTTGTCACTGCGGGAGATGAAATCGTCGAGGTTGTATTCAGATTTGTCGGCATAACGCACCTGGGCAACGTTCAACTGGATCTGTTCCTTGTAGTTGTTCACAGTTGCCGTCACCCGTACCACGTCACCCTCGGAAAAGAGGTCGTTGATTTTGATGGCGTCTTTCCACACATAGGCGGCCAGGGAGCCGCTGCTGTCCTGCAAGCGGATGCGGAGGAACTTGTCGTTTTTTCCATCGCGCAGCTCTTTTGCCGTCACAAGGTAACAGCCTGTGATTTCTTTGCCCACCAAGTCCTTGAAATCGGAGATATTGATGTGTTCTAGCATGTCAGTTCACTTTATGATGTTGATTTTCTTGTTGATTGTGATCATGCCACCTTTGGGGGAAGGCACCTGCACCTGTAGCAGGTAGATCCCGGAGGCGGGAAACTCGCTGGCAGAGAGGGTGATCTCTTCTTGCTGGCTTTGAAGGTCCATGATCTTCTGCCCTCTGAGATTATAGATCTTTGCCGAACCCATTTTCTGCCCCCGGGCCAGGCTGATCCGCATCCAACCTCCCACCCGGAGTGGATTGGGACTTACCCTTAGTTCGGTCACAGGCCAGACCTCGTCGTGGTTGGGGACCACACCTGTGAAATCGCTGTAGGCGGAGTAAAGGATCCTGCCGCCGCCCGCGATCTGAAGCCAGTAATAGAGGCGATAGTTTTCAGCCAATTCGGCCAGCGACAGGTTGCTGAGCGAAACATTGAAACTCAGGTTCAGGGATTCACCAAAGCCCAGGGGTCCGCTGAGGCTGGCCCCGTGCACGAACCAGCGTTGGATCACCCAGCGTTCCATCCCGTCAAAAGTCACTTTTCTGAACAGGCCGATGCTCAGCCGGGTGGCGTTGATCAGATTGTACTCCGTGGCGGCGGTGTAGAGCCGTGTCTTGTCGTTGGAAAGTGTCAGCGTGGTTGTGAGCATATCGTTTTGGGGAACATGCTGAAAGTCGCAGCGGGAGGATGAAACAAAGGATCTCTGGGTTTGTGCGCTCTGGCACTGCTGCTCAAAAAACTCGGAATAATCCGGGGAAAAACCTCCCAGGCGCAGATCTCCATTCACCGCTGTACGGGGCAGGGTGTTGAAGCTATACCAATTGTAGCGGATCTGGGAGGCCACATTGGCCAGGGAATCGCTGAGCACAGGGAAATAATTCAGGACGTGGATGTTCTCAAACTCATACTGGTCCTGCATTGCGGTTATTTGCGCGGAGTTTTCGGTGCGAAGAAAATTTTCCACCAAATAAACAGGATAAACCTCATTGAAGCTGAAGCGGTGCAGGAGAAGTGAGTTGTTTCCCGTGGGTTCCCCGGCCAGGGCGGCACTGCTGAGTACAGCCCTTAGTTTAAGTTGCGTCGGCTCGTCCGGCAGAGTAAACTGATGGCTGGCAAAACCATGGTTTTGGATGTTAAATACATATTGGGAACGCGGAGGGATCGACTCCGTGATCAGGATGGAATCAGCCCGGGCAAAGTCCGGAGAAGGCGAGTATATGTTGATGTGCACCTTGGCGTCGCTGACTGCGATATCGGAATGGTTGTAGACAGTGAAGATTGGACCAACCAGCTGCTGGGGTTGCAACACACCTTCAAGATCGAAATCAACCAGCTGGAGGTCAGGAACACCAAGCACAAAATCCCCGGCCAGACCAAAAAGCAGTTCAGCGTTGAAACCTGCCGCGGCAAGGCTTTGGAAATAGGGATTGATGTTGTTGGTGTTCCAATAGTAACTGTGTGTGCCCCCGCCGGTGGAGGCAGCTACAAAGCGGTTGGCGAAATTGGTGTTGTACGTCACCACAAGCCAGAGGGAATCGCCTTGTACCGTATTGGCAAAGGGGATCTCCAGCTGGTTTGAGGTAACCGCCACCTTGGCTGAAGCCAGGCTGGTTCCGGGTCCTCCGTAGTATTCCGAAAACAGCTCCACTCTCACAGAATCTCCGGTTTGTGGGAGCCAAAGCAGGGCCTTGGTCACTTCAAATTTGCTGCCCAATGCTTCCGGATAAAGCTCCGCGAAGTTGAAGCGGACCGCCCAAGTGTTGGAACCATAAAAATGATAGTCGTCTGTTCCGTTATGATAGGAAAAGCTGTATTCCCGCACTTCTTCAGGCCAGACTTTCAGCCCACTGCCCGGCTGCGAATCCAAGGCGAAGCATAAGCTGATGACAAAGCTCAGCACCATGATGAGCGCGTACTTCACCGGATCCCCTTCCCGATCAGGTCACGGGCCCGGGCCAGGTCCGATTGCATGGCTTCGCGCAGGGCGTTTATTCCGGCGAACATCTTTTCCTCCCTGAAGTATTCAAGCAGTTCCACGCACAGAGAGCTTCCATAGATCTGCCTCTCAAGATCCAGAATATGGGTCTCAACCTCAGTTATTCCGCTGTGTTTCAAAGTCGGGCTGGAGCCGATATTTGTCAATCCAAAAAAAATCTCCGCCCCCGTCCGCACCCTGCTGAGGTAGACTCCTGTCCGAGGCAGCATTTGCCGGGATTCCTCCAGACGCAGATTTGCAGTGGGAAAGCCCAGGTCGCGGCCGATTCCGGATCCGCATACCACCTCCCCGAACAGGGTGTAGGGGCTGCCCAAAAGTTGATTGGCCTCCCTCAGGTCGCCGAGCGTGAGCATTTCGCGGATCAGGGTGCTGCTGACCACCCGGTTCTGATATTGCAGCGGCTCCACATAGTGCAGTTCATATCCATAGCGATCTTGGTGCTCCTGCAGAAAGGCGTAATTCCCGCGCCGCTGGAAGCCGAACTGGGAGTCGTAGCCCATCACAATGGCTACGGGCGCGTGGCGGCGGACGATTTGCTCGCGTAAAAAATCCTCAGCTGAGGTGCGGGCCAGTTCCGCGTCGAAATGGAGCAGAACCACCTCGTCCACCCCCAGCTCCTTGAGCAGCCTCGCCTTTTGGGCAGGAGGCAGCAACAGTTGCTGGTGCAACCTGCGTTCCAGCACCTGGGAGGGATGGTTGTCGAAGGTGATCACCACTGAGGGGAGTCCCATGGTCCTGGCTTGGGCGCAAAGTTCGCTCAGGAGTTTGCGGTGGCCCAGATGCAGTCCGTCGAAGTTGCCGATGCTTAATACTGAGCTGCGCATATCCATCACACGAGATTGATGACCGGAGCGAGTGTCCCCGATTCCCTCCGGGCCACTCCCAGGAGACTCTCGTTGGAGTCCAGAAGCAGGATAGTGTAGTTGTCAGGCCCTTCCCCCGCTATGCTCTGACCCCTTCTGAGGGCGTTGAGATCTTCCCCGGAGAGGCAAAGGAACTCAAACCCGCTAAACAGCTTGCGAAGAGGATGGAAGGCAGCCTGGAAATTGTCTGGATCGAGCGTGTCCAGCGCGTGAGCTTCATCCACACTGATCCCGCCGATGGCTTCGCGCCTGAGCCTGACAGTATGTCCCACAGTTCCCAGGTATTGAGCCAAAAACTCGCTCAGGCTGCGGATGTAGGTGCCCTTGGATACGCGGCAGACGTAGCTCAGATCAGGCGGAGCGTATTCCCTCACCTCAAATTCATGCACCGTGACGGGCCTCGGGTCCAGCTCCACCTCCCTGCCCTGGCGGGCGTAAACGTAGGCGGGACGGCCTTGGACCTTCAGGGCTGAGTGTTGTGGCGGAAGCAGTTCCCTAATCTGAAGGGCTCGTTCACGCAAGGCTTCCGGGTCGATCTTTGTGGGTATGGGTTCACCCTGTTTGATGAACCCGCCCTCGATGTCGCCAGTGATGGTCTGGCTTCCCAGCCGCAGGGTGGCGGAATAGGTCTTGTCCTGGGCCTCCAGGAATTTGCACATCCGCGTGTAGCTTCCGATCGCGCAGATCAGCAGGCCCGTGGCAAAGGGGTCGAGGGTGCCAGTGTGACCTATCTTCCTGGTTCCGGTGATCCTGCGCAGTTGACGCACCACATCGAAGGAACTGGCTCCGCCTGGTTTGTCGATCAGCAGGAATCCGCTCTGTTCAGACATTTGCGGATACTGAAACCAAAGCCGTTTTCAGTTTGCCCAAAAGTTCCGATTTAAGAGAATACAAATCTCCCCGCAGGTTGGCTCCGGAGGCGCTTCTGTGACCTCCGCCGCCATAGGAGGCGGCCACGGAATTCACATCCACCCTCGGCGAGCGCAGGCTGAGCTTGTAGCTGCCCGGTTCCTCCTCCCTAAGATAAGCCACGACGTCTATGTCGCGAACACCCTGCACCCAGCGGGTGATGTTCATGATCGCGTCGGCTGTGAGCCTGTTGCGATGCTGCATGTCCAGAGTGGAATACATGAAGAGCACGCGGTTGTCGAGGTGCAGTTCGATTGTGGATAGCACCTCCCCGATGTAACGCATTTCGAGGGCTTCGTGATTGAGGAAATACTCTTTGTAGAGCAGTGAGGGGGATATCCCCAGTTTGGCAAGGTCGGCCGCGATGAGGAAGGCATCGGGGTCTGTGTTGGCATTGATAAAATTGTTGGTGTCGTTAACGATGGTTATATAAATGCATTCGGCTATGGATTTTCTGATCTCTGCTGGCAAAGCCTCTATCTCGGGTTTTAGTGCCCGGAAGATTATTGCTCCCACCGAAACAGACGTGGTGTCCACAAAGCTGTAATCAGTTTTAATGACACCGTTTTCCGGCACGTGGTGGTCGATGAGGATCACGTGGCCTGAGTCGCGGACAACATCGCCACGGGCATTGATCCGGCTGTAGCTGTTGCAGTCCAGAACGATCAGCAGGTCATAACTCAATCCGGTGGCGTGGTCTCTTATCATCACCCCCTGCATCAGGAAGGCAAAGCGGTCCAGATTGGTCCCTGGATCCACAACGATCTCGCTTAACATGCCCCGGGCGCGTAGAAACAGCTGCAAGGCCAGGCTGGCTGCGAAACCGTCCCCATCCGGCTCGATGTGGGACATGATCCCCACAGTCCGGCCAGGCTTCAGCTCCTCCAGCAGTTTGTTCCTGAGTTCTTGCGTGTCTTTCATGGCGTTTCCCCGCTTCCGGCGCGGTGGCATTGCTTCCGGATCAGGCAGACCCGGTCCGGTTCAGATGCGCTTTGCAGGTTCAGGATTTATTTGTCCTCGTCTTCTTCGTCTTCATCTTCTTCGTCTTCGATGAACTCGTTGTAAAGCTCTTCATCTTCATCGATGTCGTAGATATCGTCGTCATCCAGATAATCGTTCGGGTCAATGTCCAGGTCGTCGTCGTCTTCGTCATCGTCATATCTGTCTTTGAGGCTGGCCAGCAGTATGTCTACCTTCTCAGCCCTGTCCTCGGTCTCGTCATAGAGGAAACTCAGCTCGGGAATGGTTCTCATGATATGTGCTCCTGCGATTTCTTTTTTTAGGAAGCCAGACGTTTTGATCAGGTGTTCCCTGATTGTGTCGTGGGTGGCTGGATTGTTGTAATGCGAAAAATAAACCTTGGCATATCTCAGGTCCTTGGAAATGACAACCTCAGTGATAGTCACCCAATCCAACGCCGGATCGCGCAGTTTTTGGCTGATGACAATGTTGGCGAGCTTTTTCAGCTCCTCCTGCAGGCGGGGTATGCGATGCGATTTCATCAGAGTTTCTTGGCCACTTCCTCAAGCACAAAGCACTCCAACACGTCTCCTTCCTTGATGTCGGAGTAGTTGGCCAGCGACAGGCCGCATTCCGAGCCCGCCCGCACTTCGCCCACGTCGTCCGCGTAATGCTTCAACGAGGAGAGGTTGTCTTCTGTCACCAGCACGTCATTGCGATACAGGCGCACTTTGCAGCCGCGCTTGATCACGCCGCGGTCCACCTGGCAGCCGGCGATGGTGCCCACTTTCTTGATCTTGAAGACCTGGCGGATGGTAGCCGCTCCGATCACCTGTTCCTCTATCTCAGGCTTGAGCATGCCTTGAAGCGATGCCCGAACGTCGTCGATGGCATCATAGATCACCTGATAGAGCTTGATCTCCACGCCTTCATCCTCAGCGAGTTTGCGTGCCTGCTGGCTGGCCCGCACGTGGAATCCGATGATCACCGCGTTGGAGGCCGAAGCCAGGCTCACATCAGCTTCGTTGATGCCGCCAACGCTCTTGTGGATGATATTTACGTACACTTCGTCGCTGATGATCTTTTCGAAGGAATCAGCCAGTGCCTCTGCGGAGCCGTCGGTATCCGTCTTGATGATGATATTGAGCTCGTTGAGCTGTTCTTCCTTGATGCGGGCAAAAATGTTTTGCAGCGAGGATTTGTTTTGGAACTTCTCGCGCTCCAGGCGGATCTGGTTGCGCTCAGTGCTGATGTTGCGCGCGGTCTTTTCGCTGTCCACCTCATTGAGGACGTCGCCGGCCTTCGGGGTGTCGTTGAGGCCGTAGATCCTTCCCACATCCGAGGGATAGAGGGTCTTCACATCCTGGCCGCGTTCGTTCTCGATCTTGCGGATCCGGCCGTGGGTGGCCCCGCAGACGATGATGTCGCCCTTGCCCAGGGTGCCTTCTTGCATCAGGATCGTGGCCACGGAACCCATCCGGGTGTCCTTGGCGGATTCGATCACCACTGCCATGCCCGGCACTTCCTGGCGGGCCTTGAGTTCCAGCATCTCAGCTGTCAGCAACACCATTTCGATCAAGTTGAGCACGCCTTCGCCTGTCACCACCGAGGTGGCGCACCAGGGCACCTCACCCCCATACTGTTCCAGCAGCACTCCGTAATCCAGAAGCTGCGCCACCACCCGGTCCACATTGGCGTCCGGAAGGTCGATCTTGTTGATGGCAATGATCAGGTGTACGCCAGCGGCCTTGGCGTGGTCGATCGCTTCGCGGGTCTGAGGTTTCATGCCCTCATTGGCCGCCACCACGATGATGGCGATGTCCGTAACGTTGGCGCCGCGCGCCCGCATGGCGGTGAAAGCCTCATGGCCTGGCGTATCCAGGAAAGTGATCTTGTTTTTATTCACTTCGATCTGGTAAGCCCCAATATGCTGGGTGATGCCTCCGGATTCCCCCGCCACGATGTTCGTGTTGCGGATGTAATCCAGGATCGAGGTCTTGCCGTGGTCCACGTGGCCCATGATGGTCACCACCGGCGCTCTTGGCATTTCCTCCACGTCGCCGTACTGTTCTTTTTCGCGGTCCAGGATCTCGGTGCCGAATTCCTCTTCGAAACGGAATTCCACGTTGAACTCATCGCAGATCATTTCCAGGGAATCCCGGTCCAGCCTCTGGTTGATGGTCACCAACTGGCCCATGGTGAAAAACTTTGAGATGATCTCCGCCGCCGAAACGTTCAGGATCTTGGCCAATTCGCTCACGGAGGTGTATTCACGGATAACGGCTACGCCGTCTCCGAGGTCATCCACGTGCTGCGCTTCGCGGTGGTATTTTTTCTTCTTGGAGGTCCTTTGCAATACTTTTTTGATGTTGCGGGAGATCTCGGCTTCGTCGGCTTCTACAAGCGGAACTTCATTTTGTTTGCCCTTTTTGGAAGTGCCGATGATGGCTTTTTTGTGGCGGCTCTTATCTCCCAGATCCTCATGGCTCACCTTGGCTTTGCCAAATTTCTTGCTTTCGGCTTCTTTACCGGGGATCACCGGCACCACAGGCGATACCTGAGCTGCGGTACCCGGGGCCTTGCGGTGGTCGTCAGTGCGTTTGCGGGGTTCCGGCTTGGCCCGCTGAGCGCCCCTGTCCTCTCTACTATCAATGTAGGGTTTGGGCCTGCCATCCTTGCCCCGGGGTTGCACAGGCGTTGCCTGGGTGTAGGGAACTATCACCCGGTGCTTGGGTGACTCTTTTTTGGGCGGAACGTATTTTTCCGGAGTGGTGATCACGGGTTCGGTTTCCACCGGGGCCTCTGGCTCGGGTTCAGGCTCTGGCTCAGCATTTTTGCGGGTTTTCTTCTCTTTGACTGGCTTGGCCGGAGCTTCCTCTACCGGCGCGGTTTCCTCTGCCGGCGGAGCTTCCTGCGGTTCGGCCTTGGCCGTTTTGGCTGCCTGCCGCATTTCCACCAGGCGCTTTCGGTCTTTTTCCGCTTTCTTTTCCGCGTCCATCTGCTCATTGTATTTCTTGCGGATCAGGTCCGCCACTTCCTCTTCGATCAGGCTCATGTGGCTTTTAACGATCACGTTCAAGTCCGTCAGGTGCTTCTTAAGCGCCATTGTGCTGATCTTCAGTTCCTTGGCAAGTTCATGTACTCGTATTTGCACTGTCTTCCTCCACTTTGGCGATGCCGGCATTATACTCCAGCATCCGGGTGGCAAATTGTTTGTCAGTTACCCCAAATATGCCTGTCAGGGGCAGGCCAAGGGCCGCGCTGAGCTCCTGTTGTGTGCTCAGGCGCAAGATGTTTGCGTGGATCCCCTGTTCCAGGAGAGCCGCGTTGATCCGGGCCACTGAGCGTTCAGAGGTGTCCGCCGCGATGATGATCAGCCTGAGGCCATGGGAATGAAGCTCCCGGATGCAGGCATCCGCCCCGGCTGTTATCTTGCCAGCCTTGCGGGCGAACTGCATCAGATTGATGATCTTGCGCGTCAACACATCTCCACTTTGGGTCATGATGTCCCCGTCGGACTGAATATAGGCTTGGAAGCCTGGGCGAATCTGCGTTTCATGTGGTTGCGTTTCCACTTGTCCAACCCCCGGAGGCAGTCCGGGGCATGGCAAACGTAGTTTCTGCGCCGTTGTACCCTGCGCTGCGGATCGAACACGATCCCCTGGGGCAGCACGAAAAAGCTGATCAGCTCCCCGACCGCTTTGGGGGTCCGGCAGACCA
The DNA here is from genome assembly GCA_017995495.1 of Candidatus Cloacimonadota bacterium. GTDB lineage: Bacteria > Cloacimonadota > Cloacimonadia > Cloacimonadales > Cloacimonadaceae > Syntrophosphaera. The sequence goes on along the minus strand of JAGOIS010000030.1, from coordinate 166 downwards.
CGCAGGTCCGCTGAGGTGTGTGCAGGGCTTTGCTATGCTTGTTTGGCATCAGAAATACTTGGCTGCTTCCTTGAGCCGTTCGGCGGTTTTTTGTCCCACGCCTTCCAGGTTGCAAAGTTCGTCAACCGATGCGGTGAATATATCCTGGACCGAGGTGTAGCCTGCC
>JAGOIS010000029.1 GCA_017995495.1 Candidatus Cloacimonadota bacterium | reverse complement strand
CTACAGCAACACCGGTCTGCAGCACGGATACACCTATTATTACCGGGTGCGGGCGCTCAACGTGAACGTCTATTCCGGCTATTCCAACGAAGCCAGCGCCACGCCGGTGCTGGCGCCCACGGCGGATTTCACCGCTGCCGCGACCGAGGTGCTGGAACTGGTGGAGATCCAATTCTCGGACACATCTGAACCGGGATCCGGCAGCATCGTTTCCTGGCTCTGGGATTTCGGCGACGGCAACAGCTCCACCCTGCAGCATCCTCTCCACTCCTGGCTGGAGGCAGGCAGCTACAACGTCAGCCTCACCGTCACCAATTCCTTTAACGCGACGGACACTATCGAAAAGACAGGCTACATCACAATCCTGCCCCGCTATCCCGTGCTGGCCCTGTCTCCCGCTGAGAGCATCGATTTTGGCCTGGTTTGGCTGGGCACCAGCGGCTCGGCGGAACTGACGCTCCAAAACACCGGCACGGCCGACCTTCTGATCAATTCAGCCGAACTGCTCATCAGCGCCGGCCCCTTTGAGATCGCCGACCGCAGCTATCCCATCGAACTCGCCCCGGGCGAAAGCACCACTCTCCACCTTGCTTTCACGCCTGAGGCCGCGGGTGAATTTGCCAATCTCATCCAGATCCACAGCAACGCTCCCAGCCTGCCCCTGGCTTCGCTGAACGTGTATGGCAGCTGCCAGATCCCCGAACCCCTGGCCCCCGCGGGCGTGACGCTCATCCAAGGCCAAAGCGGCGCCACCCTGAGCTGGGAACCTGTCACCCAAACCGTGCAGGGAACGCCGCTGGAACCAAGCTATTACTTCATCTACCGCTGCTCCCAGCCCTTCGGCGTCTATGAGCTCTTTGGCGTCACCCAGGGCCTGAGTTACAGTCTGGACCTGGGCGCGGACATGATGTTCTATCACGTGAAGGCGGTTAAATTCTACCGGGGCGAGGACGTGCCCGCCGCTCTGGGCAACTTTTTGGACAATTAGCCGCCCGGACAGAGGATCACGACCACCACTATCGGAATAAACTGACCCCTAACCGAAACCCTCTGAACAGCCGGCACCAAAGACCATCAGCACCGGCGTGGCGCAGCATTCAAATGCTGCGAAGATTCCGCGTCCGCAGGATCAGAATCCTGCGCTACGTGAGGCTGATATAAGGGTTTCAGCCACAACGATGGCAGATTTTGGCCTGCTCCACCCTGATTTCCCTCCGGCGATCAATACGGAATAAATACGGAATCAATACGGATTTCATCCGTATTGATTCCGTATTTATTCCGTATTGATCGCCGGGGCGGAGCTGGTTCAGAAATCGAGGATGAAGCTCACAGGGCCGTCGTTGACCAGCGCCACCTTCATGTCCGCGCCGAAGATGCCCGTCTGAACAGGGATGCCGTGCTGTTTGAGAAGTTCCACGAAGTCGTCGTAGAGCTTGTGGGCCAGTTCCGGCGGCGCGGCGGGGGTGAAATCCGGCCTGCGGCCCCGGCCGCAATTGGCTTGGAGGGTGAACTGCGAAACCACCAACAGGGAACCTCCAGTATCGCCAATACTGAGGTTCAGTTTGCCCCGATCGTCGCTGAACAGGCGCATCGCGCAGATCTTGCGCGCCGCCACCGGCGGCAGCAGTTCCGTATCGGAGCGGCCAAAACCCACAAAGAGCAACAGTCCGGCACCAATTTCCGCGCGGACCTCGCCCTCCACTTCCACCCTGGCGGACAGTACCCTCTGGACCAGCACCCGCATCAGTCTATTCTGAAGCGGTGCACTTCCCAGCAGCCGGTGTCATCCAGCCAGACGGAACCTTTTTCGAAAGGCGGGATCACGATCTGCAGACGCCCGTAGTTGGCTCCCGGACGCAGAAATCCGGCGCTGATGGACTGCTTTTCCCACGTGTCTGTGGTATTGAGCTTGGTTTTGAACTGGCGGTCGATCTTGCCGTTACGTTTGAAAGCGATGAAACGGAGGTTGACGCGCGGGCCCACCGGGCTGGAGGATTTGGCCCAGAACCGGGTGTAGTAGCCGCCATAACGGCTGATCCTGAAGGCGTCGGAGGTCACCACCACCGTGTGCGGCGAGGCGTCGATGCGCAGCGAGGAATTTCCCTGCACCGCCTCGCGCCCATCCACGAACACCAGGTTTTTAACGGAGTCGCTTTCGCCCTGCAAGGCCACGCTCCAGCCCAGCAGCGCTTCCCTGGGATCCAGCGAATAGGCGCTGAAACCGGGATTGGAGATGAGATTGGGGACTCCTTCGGTGTCTTTGTCGAAATAGACCAGACTGGTGTGCAAGAGGCAGGAGGACAGCCCAAGCAGGAGCAGCAGGTTTAGGAACCAGAACATGGCGCGTTTTTTCATTTCATTAAACCCCTTTCGTTCAGATATTTAAGGATCACGCCCACAGCCAGGGTGTTGAACAGCAGATTGGACCCGCCGTAACTTACAAAGGGCAGGGGAATGCCGGTGGCCGGAACAAGGCCGATATTCATGCCGATGTTGATGAAAGTTTGAAACATCAGATAGGCGAAGATCCCCGCGGAGGCGATCTTGCGCTCGCGGACCTTGATCTCGCTGATGTCGGTGATGATCCGCCAGAAAAAGAGACCAAAGGCGGTCAACAACAGCAGGGCACCGAGGAAGCCAAATTCCTCACCGATCACGCTAAAGATGAAGTCCGTGTGGTGTTCCGGCAGGAAATTCATGTTTTTCTGGGTTCCCTGCAGCCAGCCTTTGCCGATGATGGAGCCGCTGCCGACGGCGATCTTGGCCTGGATGATCTGGTACCCCGCGCCCAGAGGATCGGCCATGGGATTGAGGAAAGAGACGATGCGGCTTTGCTGGTAATCCTTGAGGCCATTCCAGAAAACCGGCATGATCAGCGCAATAAAGCCGTTCAGAATGGCGGAGATGCTGGTGGTGACCCAGGAAAGGCGGGACCAGAGCAGCAAGCCCACCAAGACCGCGATCCAGATGATCATCGCCGGCCACCAGAGCGAGGAGACCATGCTGACCACAGGACTCACCAGCAGCAGCAGCCAGACCAGCGGGACATCGGCCGCCACCAGCATCGCCAGCAGGCTGAAAAAGAAGACCAGGGTGGTGCCAAAGTCCGGCTCGATCAGGATCAGCAGCACCGGCACCAGGATGAGCGCCAGCCCGTAAAGGATCTGCCTCAGTTCGCTCATGTTGTCTTTGCAGATCACCCTCGCGACCACCAACAGGGTGAACAATTTGGCGCTTTCCGAGGGCTGGTAGTTGATCCCGAAAAGACTGAACCAGCGATGGGAACCGTTCACCGCAGGGGTGAACAGCACGGCGATGAGGGCCAGGATGTTGATCACATATGCCGGCACGATGATGAGGTCCAGGATCGGCATCGGCAGCCTGATCAGCAGCCAGACCATGCCCAGGGAAATCGCCGCGAAGATCAACTGCTTCCACCAGTGGCTCTGGGTGGTGGTGTATTCGCCAATGGTGGTGGTGGAGGCGGTGAAGATGGCCAAGCAGCCCATGAGGATGAGCGCCCCCAGAAAGCCGGCCAGCACAAAATCGAATTTCTTGCGGTGGATCATGTGCCGGTGGCCTCGGAAGGGCTTTCGGACGCGGGTTCAGGACCGGGCACGGCCTCCCTGGGGGGGGTGGATTCCGGAGCCGCCGCCGGTGGGGATTGATTGCCGGAAAGATCGGCGCTGGTCCTGAATTGCGCAGGAATGGGGGCGGGTTTCCTGATCTTTTCGATGTTGCCGATGTAGTAGTTGAAGATCTTGTTGGCCACTGGAGCACACATTGCTCCGCCGCCGCCGGCGTTTTCCATGAACACGGTGACGGCGATCTGGGGTTCGTCCGTCTCGATGAATCCGGAGAACCAGGCATGCGAGACCCTCCCCATGGAGTTTTGCGCGGAGCCGGTTTTGCCAAAGCTGGTGGCGCCGCGCACATTCACCGCGCGGGCTGTGCCGCCGGGGGCGTTGGTGACGGCCCAGAGCCCGTCCCGGATGTTTTGGAGAGTGCTGGCAGACCAGGGCAGGCGGTGTTTGTCCAGGGTTTTGAGCTCTTCGCGGGTGATCCGGTTGCTGCCTATGGTTTGCACCAGCAGATGCGGCTGGATCCAGAACCCGCCGCGCGCGATGGCGGCGTAGTGAGCGTTGATCTGCAGCGGGGTGGTGAGCACCTCACCCTGCCCGATGGCCAGATTGGCCTTGTAACCTCTGAGGCTGGAACTTACACCCAGCTTGTCCCGGTAAAACTTGGTATCCGGAAAGGAGCCTGCGCGTTCGTTGGGCAGATCGATCCCGGTCTTGTTCACCACTCCGCAGGCCTTGGCGTGGGCGGCAAAGGCGTCGAGGTCCAGCTTCTGGATCAGGTCGTAAAAAAAGACATCGCAGGAAACCCTGAAAGCGTTTACAACGTTAAGCGAACCATGCCCGGCAGAGCTCCAGCAACGGAAATAGCGGGTGCCGATCCTCATGCCGCCCCCGCAGGATGCCAGCCTCGTGTTGCGGTCTATAACCCTGGTTTCCAGGCCCTTGGATCCAGTGATCGTCTTGAACACGGAGCCGGGAGGGTAGCTGGCGTTGATGATCCTGTCCAGAAGCGGCTTGGCAGGGGAATTCAGATTTGCCCAGACCTCGGTGCTGATCTTTTGCATGAATACGTTGGGGTCGTAATCCGGTTTGCTCAGATAGGCCAGGATCCCGCCCGATTTCACGTCCGTGACGATGACGCAGCCTTTGATGCCGGGCGGAAACACCGAATTGGCGTATTCCTGCAGGTCGTTGTCGATGCTCAGGATCAGGCTCAGCCCGTTTTGCGGGGGGACGGAGGTGTTTTCGCTGAAGATCTCCAAACTCCTGCCCTGGGCATCCACCTGCATGATCTCTTTGCCGTCCCGGCCGCGCAACAGCACCTCGTAATAGTTTTCCAGCCCCGTTTTGCCGAGGTAGGCATTGAGTGAATAATCCTCCTCGCGGTATTGGCTGTATTCCTCTTCGTTGATGCGGCCTACGTAGCCGGTGAAATGATTGGGATACATGTAGCTGCGCGTGGTGCCGCTGCGGAAGGTGAGCTCGGGGAAATCGCCGATCCGTTCGGACAGTGCCAGGATCATCTCGTAGGGAAGGTTGTCCGCCAGGAGGATCTCTTCGTAGGTCTTGAAACGCTGTTCAAACACCAGCTTGCGCAGTTCCGCCGGTTCGATCCCGAAGTTCTGCTTCAGAAAAACCGCCAGTTTTTCCGTGTTGCCAATCCTGCCGCTGGTCAGATAGAGGTTGTGGGAGGGAATGTTGACCACGATGGGGCGGTATTTGCTGTCGTAGATCTCGCCGCGGGTGGCCACCACCCTCCGGATGCGCACAAAGTTGCTCTCGGCGATGCGGCCGTAGTATTCTCCCTTCAGCACCTGCAGCCGGAACAGCGACACCAGCAGCAGCAGACTCAGGACCCCCAACGCGATCCGGAAAACCAGAACGGAAACGCTCTTAGTCATCGACCATCACTATCCGCAGCCGGGAAACCAGCTGCATGATCCAAAAAACCACGAAACTAATGACCAGATTGTAAGCCATGCCGATCAGCGAAAGCCCGATCAATTCAGCGTTGAAGCCATTCTCCACCCCAAAAACCAGCCACCCGATCAAGCCATAAATGAGATTGGCCAGAAGCAAGGAGAGCATCCGGGCCAGGACGCTTTCGCTCTCAAAGGGCCGGCGGAACTGGTCCACGGCGATCGCGATCAAGAGCAGTACCAGGGCGTTCATGCCGAAGGATTCCGGCAAGGTGGTGTCGTAGAGCAGGCCGATGATGAAAACCACAACCAACAAGGGATTGAGCTCCCGCGTCCAGATCAGGTACACCACCCAGGGGATGAGGATGTTCGGGATCACGTTGAACAGCTCAAAAGCCGGCATCACCAGCACCTGCAAGTAAAAACAGATGAGCCCAAAAACAAAGGTCCAGATGTGTTTCCAGATCACAAACGCCCCCTCGTTCCGGCGGGTTGGCTGGCTCCGGTGGCAACTCCCAAAACCTTGCCAAACACAGTCATCGCCTGCCCCGGAGGATGAAAACGTGCTCCAGGTTTTCCACCTGGGTGAAGGGCTCGATCTCCGCGCTGATGAACAGGTAATCCTGGGAATCGCTGATGCGGGCGACCTTCCCGACAGGATAACCCTTGGGATAAAGCGTTGAGAGGTTGGAGGTTACGATAGTGTCACCAGCGGCGATCTCGGAACCGAGTTTGATCATGTTCATGTTCGTCTTGCCGGCCAGGTCCGATTGGAGAATGCCCTGAACGCTGGTCAACTTGTCCATCACAGGGATCTGGAAGCGCGGATTGCTGAAGGGCAGCACCACGCAGCTGGCGGCCGAGACCGAGATCACTTTCCCCACGATGCCTCGCGCCGAGATCACCGGATTGTCCACCTTCACCCCCGCCGCCGATCCTTTGTTCACCACGAGGTTGCGTTGCTGAAACTGCCCCGCGTAGCCGATCACTTCGCCCACTTCAAAAGAGATCTGTCCAATATCAAAAGTGATCGCCTGCAGGGTCTGATTCTCCTTGAGGGCGTTGCGCAGATTGAGGTTTTCCAGAGTTTCAGCCGCCTGCTGTTCGCGCAGGCTGGCTATCTCGGCCTTGAGGGTGGCATTGGTGCGAAACAATTTCACGGAATGAGTGAAGGGATAAAAGACGGTTTGCCCCAGCAGGGAGGCGCGTCTGACCCTGCTCTCCGTGCTCCCGATGATCAGGGCCAGAGAGACCAACACCAGCGCCAGGGGCAGAATGAAACGTTTCACGGCCTTATCCTCTCACGTCGCCTCTGGCAACCCCGTGCGGGAGCGCCAGTGCTTATGAATATCTGTGTCTTGAGCGATCTCAGTCTTCGATGCGTTTGATCAGAACTTCGCGGTAGCGGTCAAGCTCGTCCAAAACCTTGCCCGCGCCTTTCACCACGCACTCAAGCGCGTCGGGCACCACATATACGGGCAGATCCACCGTCTTGGAGATCTTTTCGTCCAGGCCTTTCAGCATGGCGCCGCCGCCAGTGAGGAAGATCCCCCGTTCGGCGATGTCGGCTGAAAGTTCAGGAGCGGTGCGCTCAAACAGCCTCTTGATGGCGTCCACCATCATGGCCACGGTCTCGGACAGAGCTTCCCGGATCTCCTCGGAGCTGATCTTGATGGTCACGGGGAAGCCGGAAACGATGTCCCTGCCCCGCACGTCCATCGTCATTTCCTGTTTCAGCGGGTAGGCGCTGCCGATCTGCATCTTGATCTTCTCGGCCGTTTGCAGGCCCACGTGGAGGTTGTTCTTTTTGCGCAGATAGCTGATGATATCATTGTCCATCTTGTCCCCGCCCACGCGGATGGAATTGTGCACCACGATGTGGGAAAGCGAGATGACGGCAATTTCACTGGTGCCGCCGCCGATGTCCATCACCATGTTGCCAAAGGCCTCTTCGATGGGCAGGTCTGCGCCGATGGCCGCGGCCACAGGTTCGGAGACCAGATAGACCTCGCGGGCGCCGGCGTGGAGGGCGCTGTCCCGCACAGCCCGTTTTTCCACTTCCGTGATCCCGGAAGGTACGCAGACGATCACCCGGGGACGCACCAGCAGGCGCTTTTTCTGGGCTCTCAGGATCAGGTCGCGCAGCATCAGCTCCGTCACCTGGAAATCCGCTATCACCCCATCCTTCATGGGTTTGATCACCCGAACTTCATCCGGGTTTTTGCCCAGCATCACCTTGGCTTGCTGGCCAATGGCGATGATCTTTTTGCTGTCGTTGGAAACTGCCACCACCGAGGGCTCGTCGATCACGATCCCTCCGTTCTTCTTGTAAACCAGAGTGTTGGCGGTGCCCAGATCGATGGCAATATCATTGGCTTTCATACCGACGAAATCGAAAAAAGACATTTAAACTCCTCTATATCAAAGCCTTGACCAATGATCAAAGCTCTTGGGATCAGATAATTCCTAATTGTAATGCATTGAATTTTCCCAGCCGAGCTCTGTCAAGCGAAAAAGAACAGCCCTTTTCAGTTGTGGTTTTTGCAGGTTTTGGAGGCGCTCAACCCACTTGCTTGGGGACGGAGGCAGCTCTGGGTGAGAATTTGGTGTTTAGGAGGGAAGAACCTGATGGAAAGGGGGAAAACCACCTCACCAGGATTCTCGGGCCCGCTGGAAGAAGGCGGCTGGGAGTATTATTTACCGGTGATGAATTTCACCATGAACTCGGGTTGGTAGGTGAGCTTGGCCTGGCGCAACCCCTCAAGCCCCATATCCTGCTCGCGGTTGATCCAGGCGTATCTTCCCTGCAGATGGCGCGCGGTTTCCCAGTTGATCAGCTGGGCGCTGCCCTTCATGTCCGGATCGAATTTTTCGAAGTGGATGGTTACCATGCCGGCATTGATCGGCGAGAAGACCGAATAGGCTGAGATCTTGTGCTGGTGGCAGATGATGATCCCCTCAACGGGCAACTCGTCCCACAGTTCCAGGGTGTTCTTGATGGCCTGGAATTCGGTGTTCAGATAGATCCCTTCGGCGTTGCGCTCGCGTTTCCATTTTTCTGTGAAGCGCAGCAGCACCTCATGTTTGGCAGGGGTTACGGGCAACACATGGTAATCCGGATAGGTTCTTGTGAACTGCGACACGAGGTTCTTTTTCTTGGCCAGTTTTTTGCCGCTGAGGTTGAACATCTTGTCCACGGCATAGACGTAATCGGCCCAATCGCGTTCTTCCTTCAGTCTGAAAAAGTCCTCCAGGTCAGGATGGGTTTCCCGCCAGTTTTCCGGAATGAGGATAAGTTCCGCCGCTTTGTCAATTTCGAGGAAGCCGTCCAGCAGCTCGCGTAATTCGAAAGACTTCAGTCCGGGCCCCACAGGATAAAATACATAGGCGTATTTGGGATTGTAGATCACCAGATGATCCCGCCAGAGGGCATATTGGTTGCCGTAGATGCGGCCCCAGGTGAGGATGTTCACGATTGAATAATCGCAGTTTTGGCGGGGCCAGCTGCCCAAATACTGTTTCAGCAGCGGCACATCTTTGGTGCTGAGAGGTTTCAGGTCCAGCATTTCAGGGCGCTTCAGTCCGTTTTAAGCAGCATGGGAACGTAATTCGGCATCTGGAGGAAGCCCAGCCTTCCGTAAAAATCTTCATGGCCCGGTTCAGAGATCAAGCCTATCCACTGGATATTGTGCTCCCGGAGGAAGGCGATCAGTCTGCGCACTATTTCAGCGCCGATGCCCTTTCCGCGGAAATCGCTGTAAACCACCACGTCCTGGATGTAGGCGTCGCTCACTCCGTCGCTGATGGAGCGCCCCATTCCCACCAGTTTCCCAGCCTGGCGCGCCACCACGAAACAAAAGCTGTCCGAGACTATCCTGCGCACCGTTTCCAGATACTGGGGGTTGTCGTCCGTTTGCCACCATCCGGGATGGCGGTAGAGGGCCAGGATCTCCGCCGGATCCGCTTCCTTCACTATGTTGTATTGAATTTCCGCTGCCATGTAGCGTCCTTTGCCAGGCTTTATTGTTTCCCCTAAAAGGGACTTTTATGACCAATCCCTGCGCGGGATGATTTTGTCAAGCCGCTTGAATGACAGCAACACGGCGGCAGCAGAAATTCCTTGACACTTCCAAGCCATCGTTTGGAATGATAAAATAATGAATTATCCCTGAAAAGAGGAACAAATGCTACAAAGAGCTTTTATATTTGTCTGCCTGATCCTGGTGACCTTGCTGTCCGCAGTGGACATCGGCGATTGGCAGAACATCCGCTTCAGCGGCAAAACCTCCGCCAATGAAGTTTTTGTCCGGCTGGAAAACGAAACGGCTTCGGCTGACCAAAACAAACTGCTGTATTACAACGGCACTTCCATCACCGAGCAGAGCTTCTCCACCCTGAATGCCCTGACCGGCACCATGCAGGCGCAGTATACCCCTGTGGGCTCAAATGCCGATCTGGGACTGATAGTGGCAGGCGAGACAAAAAAAATCAACCCCGTCTATTTCAGTGGGGCAGGTCTGCCCGCGCCGGCTCAGTTCACGGAAGCGTCCGCTGACACGCTGAATGAACAATCCACCAATTACATGGATATTGTTAAGGATTTTTTCAGCTTTTCCGCTACCAAATTTTTCGCCGCCATCCAGAACCGGGGCGGCGGATTCCCCTTGGGCGGAACATTTGGCCTGCCTCCATTCTATTCATACATGGTGATCATTGCCAATCCGGCGGATACCTCCACTGTCTGGGCCATGAACTATATGAATGTGACTTTGGGAGGCATTTCACCAGGCCTGTTCCGCATACAAGGCACCGGAACGGATGGCTTGGTAAGGATCGGCGACATCAGCACCGAGATCGTGAGCGGTTCAAATATTCTGAAAATGAGCTGCAACATCGCAGATCTGCTGAACGATCCCGCCTTCGCTGCCTGGTACAACGTTGACGACCCCCGGTTCGGGATCATCAGCATGACCCAAAAAACCACTCTCAACGGCTTGACTCCGGTGGTTCAACTGATGGATATCAGCCCAGGCGCCAAAGTGTATCCCAAACGGCTGAACAACACCCTGCATCCGGGAGTCCTGCCGGTTTTGAGCAATTTCAGTTTCCACGTGACTGAAGCTGACATCTGGTTCCAACCCACCTATCAGGATTCCTATGGCCGTTTTCCGCTCTCCATTTCGGCCAGTTGGCAAGACGGACAGGAGTTCGGGCTGCTGCCCCAAAGCCTGGAACACAGCCAGCCGGTGATCTACCGGACAGCCAACCTCACCGGCGACCTGGAGGAATACGACGACGTTCTCACCTTCGCCAAAGCCTCTTTGGATAACCTTGACTGGGCCTATTCAGACAGCCCCACCCATTCCTACGCGATCCTCCTGCTGCCCCCGCAAAACATCAGCCTCAACAATGCCGGCGGCGCCTGGCAACTGAGTTGGGACCCAACCGTCCAGAGCATAACCGATGTGAGTTTCACTCCCGATCATTTTATCGTGGAATACGATTCCGATCCCTATTTCAGCGCTCCGGTCACAGCATCGCCCGTGACTGGCAACAGTTGGCAGGACGCCGATCTCGACCCCGCCCGGCGTTTTTTCCGGGTGCGGGCCTTCGAGCAGGTTCCCTGATTTGAGAGCAGCGGCGTGAGAAAAACCAGGCTGAGATCCGCCCTGGCGCTGGCGCTGTTGATCCTCGCGGGAGCAGGATTTGCGGCGCCCAAAGGATCGGCAGGGGTCAATCCGGTCTTTTTCAGCGGCAAGGCCTGGCCCGCGCTGAGCCAGATGACCAGAACCTCCACCGATGCCAAAAATGATCAGAAAAAAGACCACCTCGACATCGTGGCGGATTATTTCTGCTGGTCGGACACCAAACTCTACGCTGCCATCCAGAACCGGGGCGGAGGTTTTCCCACCTCCGGACATCTGGGCACGGAGTATTACTCCTACATGGCGGTGTTTGCCAATATAGGCGATCAGGAATACATCTGGGCGCTCACTCTCATCAATGTGCCAGTGGCCGGTTTCAAGCCCGGGCTCTACCGGATCGAGGTGAAGAACCAGAAAAATATCAAGCGGATCGCGGATATCTCTTATGAAACAGTGGGGGCATCGAACCTCCTGAGAATGAGCTGCAACATCTCCTCCCTGCGCGCTGACCCGCTCTTCAAAGGCTGGCAAAACACCGATCAACCCACTTTCAAAATGGTCTCCCAAAGCTTCAAAACCACGATCATTCCCTTTGGGACCAAAGTTCAGGACGGAACGGAACCGGGAGTGGTTCTCAACCTGCTGAAAAAATAGCCTGGGGTCGCGATCTTGCTTCCGGCCCGCAGCGCGCCCCGGATCATTCCTGCCGCTTGATTTACAGCCCCCGGCCAGCATTTAGCTTGACATCACGGGCGGCAGAAAAAAACTGGCTCGCGATTGTGCATCTCTAGCTCAGTTGGTAGAGCAACTGACTCTTAATCAGTGGGT
>JAGOIS010000191.1 GCA_017995495.1 Candidatus Cloacimonadota bacterium | reverse complement strand
AACGGCCCCAACGCAAGGGAGGATAAGTGAATCCCGCCCTCACCATGGCCAAAAAGGAATACTCCCTGTCGTTGCGCTCCCTGGGCACCTACATCATCTTCGGCGTCTTCCTGCTCGCCACCGGCATTTTGGTGGCCCTCACCGCGCTCAGACTGGGGGTGGCGGATATGCGGGACACCTTTTCCAGGATGCACCTGTTCTTCCTCTTTTTCATCCCGGCCCTCACCATGGGCAGCATAGCCCGGGAACGCAGCCTCGGCACCCTGGAACTGGTCACAACCCTGCCGCTGAAGCTGGGTCACATAGTGTGGGGCAAGTTCCTGGCCGCCTGGGGACAACTGGCCACTGTTCTGGCTTTCAGCCTCGTGTTTCCGGTCCTGATCGCCATCTTCGGCATCGGAGTCGATCCCGGCGCCATCTTCACCGGATATCTGGGACTGCTCTGTGCCGGCGCGGCTTACATCGCCATCGGCATCTTTGCCAGCAGCCTCACGGAAAATCAGGTGCTGGCCTTCATCATCGCGCTGGCGATCTCCGCGGTGATCTTCCTGTTGGGACGGCTGGGCGAGCTGATCCCGCTGAAAGTGTTCGCGCTGATCGAATACTTCGGGACAGACTACCATCTGGACAGCTTTCTCAAAGGGGTGATCGATACCCGGGACCTGATCTGGTTCGCCGCCGTCACCTTCATCTTCGTGCTGCTGGCCCAATTCCGCCTTCAGAGCGAAAACCTGAATCAGGAGCGCTGAATGAACACCCGCAGCCAAATCTTGGGAACCTACGCGATCAAGATCCTCATTGCCATCCTGGTGCTGATCCTGGCCGGATTCATCCACTTTCGCCTGGACCTGAGCCGCAACCGGAGCCACTCCCTCAGCCAGGCCACCAAATCGACACTGCGGGAGTTGCAGGACAAGGTGGTCGTGAAAGTGTTTGCCTCTCCGGAACTGCCTCAGGAGTTGAACAGCCTCAACCGCTCGCTAAAAGACATGTTGGCAGAGTTTCAGGCGCAGTCCCGGGGCAAGTTCAGGTTCGATTACGTGAAGGCCGGGAGCACAGGGGAACTGATCGAACAAGCGCAGAAAGTCAATATCCCCCCCTACACCACCACCAGCGTCGAAGCTGACAAAATGGTGAGCAAAGAGGTGGTATTCGGCGCCGCTTTCGAAGGCGGGGGCAAATCAGCTTCGCTGTTGCTGCGCCCGGGCATGGATTCCATGCTGGAATACCAGTTGCTGAAGCAGATCAACAAACTCAAACCGGACACCCTGCCGGAAATTGGCGTTTTCGCCGACACCCTGGCCCTGATGTATCAGTATTCATATTATCAGGACAACCTGGCAACTTTCTTTATGGAACTGCTGGACAACTATAAGATCGAACACCTGAACCTGGAGACGGCCCCCAAACAAATGCGGGTGCTGCTCTGCCTGGGTGTGGTGGATTCGCTTTCCGATCTCCAGCTTTACCATCTGGACCAATACCTGATGCGGGGCGGGCAGGTGGTGATGATCCAGGACCGGGCCATGGTTTCCTTCAGCAATCAGGGAACGGCCGTAACAGAGCTGGACAGCAACCTGTTCCGGATGCTGGAAAAATATGGGATCGAGATCAAGCCAAACATTGTTCTGGACAGGGAATGCGAGCTGGTGGGAGACGGACTGGGCCATCAGGTCCCCTATCCCTTCTTTCCCAGGCTGAAGCCCAATTCCAAATATCCCTACGCCGCCGGCTTCGATCCCATCGTGATGAACATTGCCTCCCAGATAGGCAGCATGCCGGGTTCCCAGCTGAAAATGGAGCCTGTCCTGCAGACCTCCGGAAAGTCCAACACGCTCGAGGGTCCGGTTTTCATGATCGAAGAAGCGGTCAAGCAAGCTCTCGAGCCTGGCTATCTTGACCAACCCCCAGTTGTCGTGGCGGCCGAATTCAGCGGCAGGTTCACCAGCTTTTTCAGCCAGGCCCTCACAGACAGCACCTTCCACTCCGGATCGGACCAAGCCCGGATCATCCTCTTTGGCGACAGCGACTTCAATCTGGAGTTCGGCGCCGGGGCCTTTATCATCATGAACGCCATCGACCATCTCCTCGGCCGGGACGACATGGTGAAGCTTCGCTCCCCACGATCCAATTACAATCGGCTGGGAGCCGAAGTCTATATGTCCAAGCATCAAATTCGATCCCCCGATCCCGAAAAGAAATATACCAGGCTCAACCTGGTCTTCAAGCTGACCGCCATCCTGCTTCCCGTTCTGCTGCTGGCCCTGGCAGGTTTTGCCCTCGCCCACAGGCGCTCTTAGAGGGTCCCCTGCCGTGACAAGAAGTAAACCTGCCCTCCTCATTGTCTTTCTGGCCCTTCTCGCAGCAGTGATCTGGCTACTGGCCAAACGCTCGGGCAGGGAAACCTTCAGGCCTGTTTTCAGCGCCGACAGCACGGCGTTTCACCGCATCGAGATCGCCAACGCGGACACCAGCATCACTTTCATGAACCAGGAAGGAATCTGGCGCATCGTCAGCCCGATAAAGTGGGACGTGGAAAAGAACCGGTTCCGGCAGTTCATGCGAGAGGTGATCCTGGCTGAATTTTCCACCGAGTCCGTCGCCACTGGCCAAGAAGCCCTGGACAAGTATGATCTGACCAAGGACAAAGCACTGCGGATCAAGGCCTATG
>JAGOIS010000028.1 GCA_017995495.1 Candidatus Cloacimonadota bacterium | reverse complement strand
CATTACCATCAGCAACGGGTATTTCAACGTTTACAGCTCCGCTGAATACTCCACCTGGAGTTCCTATGACGATGCTTCCCTGGTCATGATTGGCGGGTACCTGGATTTCCACCAGACAGGTATAGCCGTTTACAACGTTTTGGGAAGCCCTGCCCCAACTTACCTTACCCTCAGCATCTCCTCGGGGTACATCAGAACCGAGGGAGATTTCGAAGGCACCTGGTCCGGCTTTGCCCCCACCGGTGGCATCTTTGTATTCTACGGCAGCTCAAACTCCCTGATAGAATTGCAACTCGGCAGTTTCTACAACCTCACCATCGCCAAAACCTCTGCCACCGCCACTCTCTGGGGCAACGATTTCGACCTTGGCGGCTGGCTATACGTTTCCAACGGAACCCTGGACGCCAGCGGAATTCAGATCAGTTGTGCCACAGCCTTTATCTCAGGCCAGCTGATCATGAACACAAAGCTCGATTCCGCGGGCGGTATAAAATGGTTTAACGACAGCCAACTCACTGCCGCCAACAACAGCATCATCGAATGCGGCGGAGATTGGACTGTGGAAAGCGGAGCCAACGTGCAGATCAATTCCACTTGCCAAGTTTTTTTCAACAGCACTGCTGACCAAACCATACAAATAGATGAAAGCAATCACACTATCGGCCAGCTCGATATCGGCAGGGACAGCTCCGGCGCCACCTACACCGGCGGAGTTTACTCGGTGGCCGCAACCAGCACCGCTGACCTTGACGTGCCGGGAAAGCTGACCATCCGCGCCGGTAACACCCTGGACCTTAATCAGAGGGGGATGAGCGTGGGTGATGATTTGGATATTTGGGGTACCCTGATGGTTGATTCCGGCGAAGTGGTCGTAGCTGATAACGGCGTTGTTTCTGGAGGGACCCTGCAGATAGACACCGGGTCCGTGACCATAAACGGCATTTTCTATTTCAACCCCGCTGGGACCATCAACATCAATTCTGGCACCTTCGCCCTGCCCAATTACAGCCTGGGCATTCCCACCAGTGCCGTGGTTACGCTGGTTTCAGGCACCATCAGATGCGGTACGCTGGACGTGTATGGCACTTTTCAGCCCGTGGGGGGAACGGTGGTTTTCAGCTCCAATGTTTCCAGTACCTACCAAGTCTTTCTTGGTCCCGGAAACTGGCTTCCCAACCTGACCATCGATTCCAACCGGACCTATCACCTCAGCAGCGACATCACCATCAAGGGCGATTTCACCCTCGATTTCGGCGCTTTGGACATTCAGCACGTTTCCGGCTCACCGGTTTACAATATCTACATAGCCGGAAACTGGTGGAACAACCAGGGTCCCTCGAATTTCATTGAAAGGACAGGCCGCGTGGTCTTTAACGGTGGCGGTTTCCAGGCCATCAAGACCAGCGAAAACTTCAACGTCATCGAAGTGAACAAGGTCCCCAGCGGAGGAGGCGGCGACGCCCTGCGCATTGAAAGCGGCTACGACGATCTAAACATCACGGTCTTCTGCAACCAGTACGATTGGACAGCCGGAGCCCTGGACGCCAATCTGCGCGGGACCTTCACCGCCCTCGACCTGGCGGATAACGGCCTCTACGGCGATTACAGCTGCAACTCCGGCTGTGTGCTGAACCTGACCAACGCTGAGTATGTGGACCTATTCGGAGAAATGCACGTGTTCGGCGGAGAGGTGAATATCTACAGCAACAGCGCCACCCGCCTTTATTCCTATTGGCCGGCCTCTGCCAGCACCTGGATCGAGATCTCCGGGGGCAGCCTCAATTTCCGCAACAAAGGCATCTGGCTCCAAAACGGATACACTCTCACCGAAAACATCAGCGGCGGGATCATCTCGATGACCGGCAACTTTGTGGGCCGGCGCGACAACTTCAATCCCATCGGCGGAACCTTTGCCATGTACGGTGATGCCGATGCCACCATCGATTTCGACGTCAGCACCAGCAGTTTCTTCGATCTGCTGATCGATAAGAGCGCCTCTTCCGTCCAGGTCGAATTGATCAGCGGAGCCGCGATCCCGCTCATCTGCCGGCGCAACTTCACCCTCAACCGCGGAAACTTTTACATGAACCGGGAAACGCTCCACTGCCTGGGCGACCTGAACATCAATGACGGCGGCAAGATGTCCTTTGCTTCCTACAACGATGTCAAACTCGCGGCCAACAAAAACCTGAACGTGAACGACGGTGGGATGATCGACGTGTATGGTTCCACCGCGGATCAAACCACCAAATTCTCCCACCTCAGCGAAGGCTATTACCACTTCAGCGTAAACGCCGGCGGACACCTGGCGGCGAACTATGTCCTCTTCGAATACCTGAATTCCAACGGGGTAAACATCAAACCCGGGGCGGTGGTGGGCGGCCTGAACAATTGCACTTTCCAAAACGGAGTTGCCGGTGGTGTGTTGTTTAGGGTCGATAACGTTCAAAACATCACCGTCACCAATGCCAATTTCCCCACCAACGCCGGAAGCGGCGCCCGCAACGTCTGGAAGTCGGTCGATGAAGGCGTTGTGTATTTCACAGGCTACACCGGGGTTTTCAGTGGTGGCGCCTTCGAAGATGACGCCCATCAACGCGTTTTCTGGACAGGAACGAACAAGGATCTCCAGATCACCAGCGTGGCCTTCAACCGTCCGGACGGCTACGTCTGCGCGCCTCTAACGGTCGAGGTCACTGTCCAAAACACAGGCACCAACGATATCCCCGGCGATATCAGAGTGGATCTCTTTCCCAACCAAGCCAGCGCTCCACCTGAAGGTGAGGCTGAAATTGGCCAAAACGTGGTTAATCTGGACGCCGGACAAAGCAAGGTGCTCACCTTCACCAGTCTCAGCACGGACATGGTGGAAAACTGGACATCCTGGGCCAGGGTGGATACCGACGCAGCAATCTTGGAAACCAACGAAACCAACAACCTGTGGGGGCCGGGCTCCCTCGCCTGGGAGGCTCTGCCTGCCGTGGAGATCAGCTCCATAGAACTCCTCACAATTCCCTATCCCAATTTTGTCAGGATCAGCTGGACCTATCCCGTATCCGTTAGCAGATACAGGATATACAACAGCAACGATCCCAACAGCTTCGGGGACTCCACCACCACCACCAGCACCTCCACCACTTACTACGCAGGTGACGATCCCTATCATTTCTTCCGGGTAACCGCGGAACGCGACCTGCCCTGATCCGATATAAAATAAGATCCATGCGGGAGTTTGCGCTCCCGCTATTTTTTCCTGGCTCTGTTTTTTCGTCCCCTGAGTACATGATGATGTATTGACAAGATCTATCATATCCTCATGCGCGGCATGAAGTTGCAAGATAAGCGAACAATCATGGCAAAACGGCCGGCGTCCCACCTTGAGCCCTCGCTCATTCACCCCTCATCCGCCTCCCGCCAACCTCCCGCCAAACATACGGGAGGTTAACTAGAGGCTGGAAAGGGGAGAATTGGCTGAACTTCAGGCCGGAGCGGCGGCGGATGTCAGATCAGATATCATGGGCCTAAACAAACGTTCCCGATTTACGGATTCATAATATCGGAACCCCTCCTACAAACAAACGCAGCACCTACTACCCAGATGTTAAACCACGCCGGTTCAGGGCATCCCGTCTGGATGCTATGGAAAAGTGATTGACTAAAAACCGGGAGTGTCAAAGTGTAGGTTTGTAATGGTATTGAATGATGAACGAGTTTCTGAGCAAGCTGCATAATTTCAAGCGGGGATTGAACCTGCGGATCGTGGCGCGGGCGCTGATCGTGGCGCTGCTCTGCGTCTTGGCGGGGCTGCACGTCTATTATCTGGTGTGGCTGAACACCCCGGCGCAATCGCCCACGCTCGTTTATCTGAATTACCTCCTCAAGGCGCTGATGGCAGGGCTTGCTTTGTTCATTGTCTATAAAGGCATCCGCGGTTTTTACGACAACCGCGGCGCTGCCCGTTGGCTGGATCGCCAGACCCGGGATGCGGACGACCTCTATCAGAACCTCTGGGAACTAAAGCAGCAAAATGAAAGCGAGCCTGTGTTGGACGCTTTGGCAAACATGGCGCAGAAGAGGTTGAATGCCTCCCCATACAACCTGCCCAAGCTGTTTCAGCCCAAGCATTGGTTCCTGATCCTCTTCGTGCTGGTGGGCATCGGCAGCGTCTGGGCCTTTTCCTGGAACGGTTTTCGCTACGCCCTGAACCAGTTTTACGCGGTGAAGCCGGAGGCGATCGCCTATAAGAAAACTGTCGAACTCAGTCCTGGCAACGTGACCGTGGGCAAGGGACAGCAACTGGTGATCAGGGTTGTGGACCCGGACACGAGGCTGAAGCACCGCCTCTTCTACCGCTGGGACAAGCAGTGGCGCGAACTGGGTATGACGGATTATTCCTACAGTTTTCCCTCCCTTGAAAACTCGATCGAGTATTACGTGGAAAACGAGGTGGCGAAAAGCGGGATTTACAAAGCCGTCTGCCTGGACGAGCCCTTTGTTAAAAGCTGGGAACTGAACTATCGTTATCCGGCCTACACCGGCCTCAGCGCTCGCAGGGACAGCCTCAGTTACGGCAACATCGAGGCCTACAAGCACACGGAGGTGATCCTCTCCGTGGGTACGAACATCCCGGTGGAAACTGCCGTGATGCGCTTTTCGGACGGGACTTCGCAGGCGATGCAGCAGGTGAATGGGACCCATTTCAGCACCCGGCTCACCATCACCGCAGCCAAAACCTGGTATCTGGAGCTCACAGACGCCCTCGGACGCAGGTCCCGGCCGGAGGAGAAGACCATCACCCTCATCCCGGACAACGTTCCGGAGGTGCGCATCCTCTTTCCCGGCGAGGACGTTTTGCTGGACCAGAGCCTGTTGCTGCCCCTGATCATCACAGCCAACGACGATTTTGGCCTGGCCGACCTCAGCCTGCATTACCAGATCAACGACCGTCCGCCCCAGAGCCTTATCCTCCGATCCCTGATCACTAACAAGCTCTTCACGCTGGACCACACTTTCGACCTCAAGGGCTTCGGGCTGCTGCCCGGAGACGTTGTAACCTACTGGGCCCAGGTGCGCGACAATTCCCCTTCCCGCCAGAGCGCCGAATCCGCCAAATTCAAGGCCCGCTTCCCTTCCATCGAGGAGATCTACCGCGAGATCGAACGCCAGGAAAAACTCGGCACCAAAGATCTGCAGAGCGCCCTCGAGGAATCACGTGACCTGCAAAAGGACTTCGAGCAAAAACGCCGCGAGCTGCTCAAGGAAGACAAGGTGCAATGGGAAGACAAAAAGCAGCTTGAGAAGATGCTCGAAAACCAGCAGCAGCTTAGCCAGCAGGTGGAAGACACGGCGCGGGACTTCCAGGACATGATCGACCGCATGCAGCGCAACGACGCCGTTTCCGCAGAAACCCTGGAGAAGATGCAAAGGATCCAGGAACTGATGCAGGAGATCAGCACTGAGGAACTCCGCGAGGCCATGAGCAAATTTGAACAGTCGCTGATGAACTTGAAGCCGGAGGACCTGCGCAAGGCGATGGAAAATATGAAGTTCTCCATGGAGGATTTCAGCAGGAAGATCGACCAGACCCTGCAACTGCTTGAAAGCATCAAGAAAGAACAGGCGCTGGACAAGGCCCTGCAGATCTCCAGGGAGATGGAGCAGATGCAGAGCGCGCTGCAGGAAAAGACCGGCGATCCCAAGCAAAACACTGATCGCCTGGCCCAGGAGCAGAAAAACATCTCCGAACAGTTTGAAAGCCTGCAAAAGGCGGTGGAGGACGCGGACCAGCTACTCGATCCGGCCAAGGACAAGCAGTTGAAGCAGGAAATGAGCGATCTGAAGCAGGACATGAAGAGCGGCCAGTTGCAACAGAACATGCAGCAGAGCCAGAAACAACTGCAGCAAAACCAGCGTCAGTCTGCCAGCCAGTCTCAGTCCCAAGCCCTGGAAAAAATGCGCCAGTACACCCGCCGCCTGGGCGAGATGAAGAGCTCCATGGGGGGCGGCAGCATGCAAGCGGTCTCAGGCGCGATGCAGCAGGCCATCCGGGAATTGCTGATCTTTTCCAAGCAGCACGAGACGCTCCGCTCCCGCTATGGCAGCGACCCCTACCCCATCGTGAGCGACCTGATCGCCCAGTATGAGGGGGTGCAGGTCTCTCTGAACCGGCTGTTCAGCGTTCCCCAGGTCACCATGTTCCTGCCTCCCAAGTTCTACATCGACCTCACGGACGCCAACCGCGGCTACCGGGACATTTTCATAAACGTGAACGAGATGCAGTATTCCCAGATCCCCAAGCAATTGGAACTGATCCAGAAAGGGCTGAACCTGATGGTTTACGACCTGATGCAGGCGCTCAACAACCCCTCCTCCGGCGGCGGAGGCGGAGGCGGGATGCAATCGCTGCTGCAGATGCTGGGGCAGATGAGCGAGGAACAGCTGGCGCTGAATATGCTTTCGGAGCAGTTGATGATGCAGATCCAGCAGCAGGGCGGCGGGATGGACGCGGCCATGCAGCAGCAGATCCAGAAACTGGCCTCCGACCAAGGACGCCTGGCGGAAAACCTGAAACGCGCGCTGCAAAACAACCCCGAAGCCCAGAAACAGGGAAACGCCATCAAACAGATCATCGAAGAAGCGGAGGCGATCGCCCGCCAACTGCGCAGCAACCAGCTTTCCCAAGACCTCCTCAACCGCCAGGAAAACATAATTTCCCGCCTGCTGGACGCCCAGCGGAGCATCAACAAACGTGAATTCAGCGAACGCCGCCAGGCCGAAAGCGCGAACCCCGCCACCCGCCAGAAAGATGTGGACACAGACTTCAACGCCCTCCGCCGCCAGGCCATGCTGGAGGATTCCTACCGCCTCTTCCCTCCCTCCTACCAACAGGTGATCCTCAAATACCTCAAGCTGCTCAACGAATGAAACCCCTGCTCCTGATCCTGCTGGCCCTGCTGGCGCTGATCCCCCTCGCCGGGCAGTACAACGAGCGCGACATCCTCACCCAGCAAGCCTATCAACTGCTGGGCCAGCGCCAGTTCGCGGAGGCGGAGAAGCTCTTCACGCAGCTTCTGGAAAAGTATCCCGATGATTCCAACAGCGTACTCCAACTCCTGAACATCCATTTTCAGACCTCCCAGCTCGACAAGGCGGAAAAGCTCCTGGCCCAGTATCGCCGCATCATACCGGAGAGTCAGGCCGCGGAACAGGAGATCCTGCTGCGGGTGATGCAGGGTAAGCCTGACGAAGCCTGGGGATTGGCGCAGGCCCATCTGGCCGGGACCGGCTATGCCGAAAACACTTACCGTCTGCTGGCCTCCTACTTCGAGCGCCGCGGATTCTACGATCAGGTCATGCAGCTTTACGAGGATGCCCGCGCCCGACGGGGCAATCCCGGCCTCTTCCAACTCGAGCTGGCCAATGCCGCCCTCAATTACCGCCTCTACGACCGGGCTTTGAACGAATACCTCAGCTTTTTGGAGAAAAACCCGGCCAACCTGTATTTCGTGAACAACCAGTGCCGGGTAATCCTAAATGAGGATCCCCAGCGGATCTCAACCATCGGGGAATTCGCCTCCCGCAGCTCCAATCCTGTTATCATTGAGCTTTACGCCAATGCCCTGCTCTCCCAAAACCGCGGCGGGGAGGCCCTCGAGGTTTACAGGTCTCTGCCCCGCGAACGCCTTGCCGCCTTTGCGGAACAGCAGTATGCCAGCTTCAATGACGAGGTGGCCCTCGCCGCCTTCCGCCATATGGAGGCTGGCTCCGCCGACGCAGTGGAACGAAACCAATACCGCCTCCGCCAGGCCACGATCCAGTACCGCAACGGCCGCCATGCCGCCGCGGATTCCCTCCTCGCGGCCATTATCGCGGATCCCCAGATGCAGGAGCGCCAGAATTACCAGCGCAAAAACGTGAACCTGGACGCCCGCCGCTTGATGGCGGAAAACGGCCTGGCCCTGAACCGCGACACAAAGGCGGCAGCAGCCTTGTATGAGGAAGCCCGGAAATTCTGCGCCTCCGGCCAAGACCGCCAGAATATTGACCTCGCCCTCGTGCGGCTGCAACTGATAGACCAGGATTATGACGCCGCCCTGGCCCGGCTGGACAAGGTGGGGGAACCCAAACTCCTCGAGGTGAGGGACTACCTCCGCTTCCAGGCGGAGCTACTGCGCGGAAACACGGACATCGCGGACAGCCTGATGAACGAATATGTGATCAGTCATCCCGACGGCATCTATGTTAACGATGCCATCTACCAGATGATGTTCGTCCTGGGGCTCAGCGGGGCTGATCTGGCCAGGTTCCACACCGCCAGCCGCCTGATGCTGCTGCGCGATCCCGCCGCCGTGGACACCCTTTCCGCCATCTTTGCCAACTCCGGGGATGAGGAACTGCTCACGCTGGCAGTGGAATGGTCGATGCTGCTGGCGGAACGCGGCAAGGCCCTCGAGCTGCTGGACCACGACTGGCAGGATCCCGTGAGCGCCGAATACGCCGCCCTGCTGCGTTTGAACCTCAGCGAGGACGGGGATTCCGCCCAGCGCTACGCCAGGGATTTCCTCAAAGCCAATCCCAACAGCATCTTTGCCCCCAAATTCCGCCAGAGCCTCAGCCGTGCCAACCCCAGCCGCCCGGATTTCTGATCCCACAACAGATCCTGCCCAACCCGCCGCCACAGAGCCGCTGTTTCCCACAATTGCCGCCGGCTTGAGAAAGGTTGACACATTTTAGCCTGCAGAAATATTGAGCTCCATTAATTGAACAGAGGACTCCTCCAATGTACAAAGAGCCATACAGCTTCAATATCGCCCGCTACATGGAGCCGGAGCGCTTTGCCCGTTTCCGCGAATTTGCCGCCACCCAGGACAGCCCCGTGCTGATCGTTGATCCAGACATCATCAAGGGAAAATATCTGGAGCTGCAACGCAGCATCCCCAACCTACAGATTTATTACGCCGTAAAGGCCAATCCCATGAACGACGTCATCCGCCTGCTGGATTCCCTGGGGTCGAACTTCGATGTCGCCTCGGTGAACGAACTCAGACAATTGCTGCATCTGGGCATAGCGCCCGAAAAGATGAGCTTCGGCAACACGATCAAGAAAGCCCGCGACATCCGCCATTTCTATGCTGAGGGAGTGCGCATGTTCGTTACGGACAGCGAGTTTGACCTGCAGCAAATAGCCGAGAACGCCCCCGGGTCCCGGGTTTATTTCCGCCTTCTCACCGAGGGCACAGGGGCCGACTGGCCGCTCTCCCGCAAGTTTGGCTCACATCCGGACGTGATCTACAACCTCATCCTCCAGGCCCCGAAACTGGGGCTCATACCCTGGGGAGTCTCTTTCCACGTGGGTTCGCAGCAGCGCGACATCGGGCAATGGGACGACGCCATCTCCCGGGCCAAATACATCTTCGACGCCGTGCTGGAAGAGGGCATCGAACTGCAGATGATCAACCTCGGCGGAGGCTATCCCGCCAGCTATGTCGATCCGGCTTATTCCATAGACGATTACAGCACGGAGATCATGCGCTTCATCGAGGAGGATTTCGGCGAGCACATCCCCCAGCTCGTGATGGAGCCTGGACGCTCACTGGTGGCTGATGCCGGGATCATTGTGGCGGAGGTGGTCAACATCGCCTCCAAGGCCAAAAACAACCTCTACAAATGGGTTTATCTCGATGTCGGCAAATTCGGCGGGCTCATCGAGACCATCGACGAATCCATCAAGTTTCCCATCTACTTCGAGCGGGAAGGCCTCGCCGACGAGATCATCCTGGCCGGCCCCACCTGCGACAGCATGGACATCATGTATGAATATTACAAGTATCACATGCCGGAGACCACCCGGCCCGGCGACCGGGTCTATATCTTCACCACCGGGGCCTACACACAGAGCTATTCCTCGGTGAACTTCAACGGCTTCCCGCCCCTGAAAGCGATGATACTGCCGCCCCAATGAGCCAGGAGGAAAAACCCATGAAACGACTTCCGGTGGATACCCTGAAAACCTTCATGGAAGAGGTTTTCATCCGCGTCGGAGTGCCGGCCACGGACGCCCGGATCTGCTCCGAAATCCTCATCGCCAGCGACCTGCGCGGCATAGAATCCCACGGCATCGGCCGCCTCAAGATGTATTACGACCGCATCCGCGCGGGAATTCAGAACCCCCTCACCCAGATCGAGATCATCCGGGACAAGGCCGCCACGGCTGTCTGGAACGGCAATCACGGCATGGGCCACGTCATCGCTTTCCGCGCCATGGAAACGGCGATCGCCAAAGCCCGCCAGTTCGGCCTCGGCGCCGTTGCCGTGAGGGATTCCACCCACTTCGGCATCTGCGGCTATTATGCCAAAATGGCCTGTGAAGCGGACATGATCGGCCTCAACTTCACCAACGCCCGCCCCTCCGTCTGCCCCACCCACGGAGTGCAGCCGCTGCTGGGCACCAATCCCATCTGCTTCGGAGCGCCCACCGACATCGATTTCCCCTTCATCTACGACGCCGCCACCTCCATCAGCCAGAGGGGCAAGATCGAGCAATATTCCCGCGAGGAAAAGCCCACTCCGGAAGGTTGGGCCATCGATATGGAGGGAGTGCCCCACACGGAAACAAACCGCCTGCTGGTGGATCTGGTGAAGCAAACCGCCTCGCTCCTCCCCATCGGTGGTTCAGATGAGCTTTCCGGCGGACACAAGGGCTACGGTCTCTCCACCATGGTCGAGATCCTCTGTTCAGCGCTGCAAAACGGCGCCTTCCTCAATCAACTGCTGGGCCAGGATGAAACCGGCAAACCGGCCCCCTATCGCCTCGGGCATTTCTTCCTGGCCATCAACATCGATTTCTTCACCGACATCGCCAGTTTCAAGCAAACCACCGGCGCGATCTGCCGCGAACTGCAAAACTCCCGCCGCCTTCCGGGCCGCGACCGCATCTGGGTGGCCGGCGAAAAGGAGCACGAAAAGGAACTGGAGGTCCTTCGCCTGGGAGTGCCCGTCGTTCCGAATTTGCAGCGCGCCATCGAGACCATGCAGAGCGAGCTGGGCATGGAGCCGCTGGATCTTTGACCCGGGGCCACGGTTAACCTTGATGGATCTTACAAATTAGGAGCTGCCATGCGCAAGACCTTATTGATCATATTCCTGCTGAGCCTGATCGTTCTGGCTGGCGCCCTGGAATTTACCCTCGACGGCGAAGCCCGCACCCGGGGCGTAATGTATTACGCGGACAGGTCCGATGCCGCGGGGGCTCATGTGGACAGCAAACTCTGGCTGGGCGCGAACTTGCATATGGACCCCAACCTCAAGCTCCGGATCAATCTCCAGCTTGGCGACGTCGTCTGGGGCCTCACTCCGGACGATCAGCCCGGAGGGGGCATCAGTGCCGGCATTCCCGTCACCGCCTACGAACTCTACGTGGATTACCGGATAAAGGCCATCAAATCGAATCTCCGCGTGGGCCAGCAGTATTGGGCAGACCACCGTTCCCTGATGCTGGACGATTCCTTCAGCGGCATCACCCTCAGTTCCGGGGACCTGCTGGGCCTGCAAACCACCCTTGGTTGGATTAAACAGGTGGAGGGGAGCCGCTACGAAGCCGGGGACGACGTGGACACCTTTCTGCTCAGCCTGCAGGACCAGGCTTGGGGACTTCAGGCTTTCTACACCATCAACGCGGCTTCCAGCCCATCAAAATACCGCGGCACCGATATCCTCACCGCCCTCCCCTATCTTGCCGTGCCGCTTGGTCCTGTGAACGCGGACATCACCGGAATCGCGCAGTACGACTTTGCCGCCAGGGACCTGGATTACGGCGCCGCCGCCAGGGTCAGCACGGCCTTCCAGCCAGGGGAGATCGGCATCGACGCCCTCTTTTACGCCAACGAGAACCCCGGCCTGAACCATTCCCTCTCCCAGTATTACAGGAACAAACTCTACATCTTCGGCATCGGGCAACACTTCGACGGCTGGGTGGGCTGGGATCCTGTGGATTGGTATTGGGGCGAGTCGGCTGCCCCGGGCATCTATCTCAGCACGGTTGGCTACGCCAGGCTCAAACTGGCCCAAAACCTCGATCTCTTCGCGGCCGGGGGCTTGATCCACCAGACTGGCTGGGAAGCCAACGGCGGACTGGAGTTAAACCTCGGCATGCTCCAACTCGCGGCCTACGGG
>JAGOIS010000027.1:6795-12191 GCA_017995495.1 Candidatus Cloacimonadota bacterium | reverse complement strand
GACGTCCTCACGCGCTACCGCGAGCAGCAACGCTGGGCGGAAACGCTGGACATCCCTGTCAGCGGAGAGATCGCCGCCGGCCCGCCCGTGGAGAATTTTGACACCTACATGGAGTTTCTCACCATCCGCCGGGGCATGATCCACGGGGTTGTGGACAGCTACGTCTGCCTGCGGGTGAACGGCAACAGCATGGAACCCACCGTCTGCAACAACGACCTGGTGCTGATCCGCCAAAGCCAGGATTGGTATGGTCTCACGGGACATATCTGCGCCCTGCGCATCGACGGTGGCATCACCCTCAAGCGCCTGCTGCTGGACCAAAAGGAAAAGATGATCATCCTTGTTTCGCTCAACGAGGAATACCAGCCCCAGCTGATCAATCCGGATGAGCATCAGGACATCACCCTGATCGGCTCGCTCTTCTATCTGATGCGCAAGGTGTCGTAGGCGCCGCTGCCATGCTTTGGGCTATTCTGATCATCTGTGGCGTGGCGCTGATCCTGGGCATCATCGCCTTCATCCTGCTTTACCAAAAGCTCTCCGCCCCGGATGAGAGGCTGGAGGCGGTGGCCAGGTTTTCGGCGGAACTCGAAGCCTTTGAACGCAACCTGCGCGACGACATCCAGCGCCTGCGCGCGGATCTGCTGGCCATGGAAACCGACACCCGGCGCGAACTGGTCTCGTCGCTAAACCTGCAAAATGAGAACCTGGACAGCCAAAACCGCAAAAACCGCGAGGAAAGCGCCGTCTCGCTCTCCCAGTTCTCCCAGCAGATCAACACCGACGCGGCCAAGAACAGGACTGAGCTTGGCACCTCGCTCAACAACCTCTCCGAGACCCTGGCCCGCAAACTGCAGGACTTGGTGAACACCCAGCAGCAGCAGTTCGAGGCCCTGAAAACCGCTCTGGAAGGGCGGATGGAACAGATCCGGGCCAACAACGAAACCAAGCTGGAGGAAATGCGCAAAACGGTGGACGAGAAGCTTCACGACACGCTGGAAAAGAGACTGGGCGAGTCCTTCAAGCTGGTGAGCGAACGCCTGGAACTGGTGCACAAGGGCCTGGGCGAGATGCAGAGCCTGGCCAGCGGGGTGGGCGACCTCAAAAAAGTGCTCACCAACGTAAAAAACCGCGGCATGATGGGCGAGATCCAGCTGGGGGCCATCCTGGAGCAGATGCTCACGCCGGAGCAGTATGAGCGCAATTTCAAGCCCTTCAAGCGGCGCGACGAGGTGGTGGAATTCGCCATCCGCCTGCCCGGCCGGGATGAGGACCAAGACTGTGTTTACCTGCCCATCGACGCCAAGTTTCCCATCGAGGATTACCACCGGCTGGTGGAGGCTTGGGACGCCGGCGATCCCGCCGCCGTCGAAAGCGCCAGAAAGGGCCTCCGGGCCCGCATCCAGGGCTGCGCGAGGGACATCCGCGACAAGTATATCAACCCGCCCCTCACCACGGATTTCGCGCTCCTCTTCCTGCCCGTGGAAGGCCTCTACGCCGAGGTTTTGCGCGATCCAGCCCTCTTCGACCAACTGCGCCGCCAATACCAGGTGGTGGTGGTGGGGCCAACCACAGTTTCAGCCATCCTGAGCAGCCTGCAAATGGGCTTCCGCACCCTGGCCATAGAAAAGCGCACCGGCGAGGTCTGGAAGATCCTCAGCGCGGTGAAGAACGAATTCGGCAAATTCGGCCTGGTGCTGGAAAAAACACAGAAAAAACTGCAGGAAGCCTCCAACACGATCGAAACCGCCAGCCACCGCAGCCGCCAGATCCAGCGGAAGCTGAACAAGGTGCAGTCACTGCCGGTGGACGAAACCTCCGGGATCCTTGAACTGGAGGATGATGAGGACTTCGCGGCAGCGGTCGTGGAGCCGGATGAAGAGGATTTGGCTTGACAGAGGCGGCCCTGCCAAAAATGAATTCACGCACAAATAAGAAAACATGCGACCTGGGAGGTTATAAATGTTTCTAACCGGAAAACAACTGGGAGAGGTGTTCCTCAAGGCAAAAAAACAGCGCTTCGGCATCATAGCTTCGAACGTGGTGTTCGACACTCAGATCCGCGCCATCATCCAAGGCTACGCGGCGGTTAAATCCGACGGCCTGATGCAGATGAGCAGCGGCGCCTGCAAATTCGCGGCCGGGGAATCGCAGGACATGAAGGCCGGGGCGAGGCTGATCTCCACCATGATCAAAACCTTCGCCGCGCAGTTTCCCCACAGCGGGATCGGCCTGCATATCGACCACGCGACTCCCAACTACTTTGATTTCATCGTTTACTGCATCGAAAACGACCTCGTGACCTCCGTGATGATCGACGCCTCCAAAGAAGATCTGGCCGAGAACATCCGCGTCACCAAAGAGGTGGTGGAAGTTGCGCACCGGCATGGGATCATCGTGGAAGGCGAGATCGGCCACATCAAGGGCGCTGAGGATGAGATCGTGTCCGAGACCGAGCTCTACACCCGCCCCGAGGAGGCGCTGGAATTTGTCCAGAAGACCAACGTGGACCTCTTCGCGGCCTCCGTGGGCACCAACCACGGCGTCTCCAAAGGCGAGAACATCGTTCTGCGCCTGGACCTGATTCAGGCTATCGACGCTTTGCTGATCAGCCACGGAGTGGAGCGCGGACTCGTGCTGCACGGAGCTTCCGGGCTCACCGACGAACAGCAGCGCACCGCCATCGCCAACGGCGTCGTCAAGATCAACAAGGACACCCACTACCAAATGGACATGGCCCAAGCCATCCAGGCATATTGGGAAAAGGAAAAACACGCCATCGTCTGCCCGCCCGATGTGGCGCCGGAAGCCTACATCCCGGACAAGGGCAAATTCGATCCCCGCAAGTGGCTGGCGAAGGGCGAAGAGAAAATGAAAGATACCGTCATGGGCTTCTGCCGGGTGTCCGGCAGCGCCGACAACAGCATCTTGATCTAAAGGAGCATTAATGACAAAAGTAGCCATCAACGGATTCGGACGCATCGGACGCCTCGTGCTCCGCGCCATCCTGACAAACCATCCCGAACTCAGTGTCGTGGCCATCAACGACCTCACCGACGCCAAGACCCTGGCCTACCTGCTCAAATATGACAGCGTGCACAAGATCTTCGCCGGCGAGGTAAGCCACACCGAAGACAGCATCGTGGTGGACGGAAAGAAGATCCACGTTTCCGCGGAGAAAGACCCGGAAGCCCTGCCCTGGAAAAAACTGGGCGTGGAATACGTGATCGAATCCACCGGCGTGTTCAACACCCGGGAAGGCGCCGCCAAACACCTGAAAGCAGGCGCCGCCAAGGTCATCCTCACCGCCCCGGCCAAGGACGACGTGGACGCCACCATCGTGATGGGCGTGAATCACAGTTCGCTCCAGCCGGAACACGCGATCGTTTCGAACGCCTCCTGCACCACCAACTGCCTGGCGCCGGTCGCCAAGGTGCTGCAGGACAAGTTCGGCATCGCCGGTGGCTTGATGACCACAGTGCACTCCTTCACCAACGACCAGCGCATCCTGGACCTGCCCCACAAGGACCTCCGCCGCGCCCGCGCCGCCTCCATGAGCATGATCCCCACCTCCACCGGCGCCGCCAAGGCCATCGGACTGGTGATCCCGGAACTGGCCGGAAAGCTGGACGGGATCGCGATCCGCGTTCCCACCCCGGACGGCTCGCTGGTGGACCTCTGCGTGAACCTTGAACGCGAAACCACCAAGGATGAGGTGAACACCGCCATGAAAGAGGCCGCGGAGACCTATCTGAAAGGATTTCTGCAGTACTCGGAGGAAGAGCTGGTCTCCATCGACATAGTTGGAAACCACCATTCCTCCATCTTCGACGCCCCTTCCACCAACGTGAAAGGCAAGCTGGTGAAGGTTTTCAGCTGGTACGACAACGAGTGGGGTTATTCCTGCCGCGTGGTTGATCTGCTGGCTTACATGACCAAACTCTGATCCTGATATCAGGGGCGGCCAATCCAGGTTGCCCCTTTTTTTTCCAGGAATTGCCAGGATAGCTTATGCCAGGTGTAAACTGCATGATCGCCCGGCCTGTCCCAAACAAGGAAAACTCCCTTGACTGGATGACAGGCAAAGCACGGGCATACATTGCCTTACAAACCCGGATCCTGCCCCACACCAGAGCGCTCGAAACAAGCTTTGGCGGCCGGGTGATGACCGTCACTCTGGACTATCCCGGATACGGGATCACAAGCATCGAATCCGGAGACTGGACCCTCTGTCTGGAATGCCAGCCGCAGGGCGCAAACATCCACCAGATCACGCGCGAACTGGATGAGGCGGATCTGTCACATCCGGATGAAGCCGGCCTGAGGAACCTTTGGAGCAGGGCTTTTTCGCATCTGAAGGGAGCTTGGTTCTGCCTGGCAGTCAATCCCAGGCTGAAGCTGCTGGTTTTTGCCAACGACGCCCTGGCCCGGCTGCCGGTGTACCTGAGCAAAACTGAGGCGGGTCTCTTCGTGGGCCGCGACATCGGCCTGGCCCGGGCGCTCTGCCCCTCAGCGCGTCCCAACCCGCTCTACCTGGCCCTCTATCAGATCTTCTGCTATGTTCCCGGAAGGGGCGGCTGCTTCGATGAGGTCGACACGCTCAAAGGCGCCACGATCGCCGTTTACGACTGGAACAATGACGAGCTGAGAGTGAGCGACCGCCCCGAGCTTAGATTTGGGGAGCCGCTTGGCCACGGAACCAAAACCAAGAGACTGGGGGAGTTGGTGGACGCTTTCCTGGAAGTGGTTGAGGGATACAGGACGGAGGATAAAGTTTGTCTGGCCTTGAGCGGCGGATTCGATTCCAGGACTGTAGTTGCGGCGCTTTCCCGGGCCAGGATAAACTACCAGACCCTCACCTATCAGGACGCGGACCGCACAGCCACAGATGATTGCCTGATCGCCGGCCAGATCGCCCAAGCCCTGGGTTGTCAGCACAAACAGCTGACCCTGCGTCCCGAATCCCCAGACCTTTATCACAAGCTCTTTGCCGTGAAGCAGGGAATGAACTATCTGGGCATGTCCTTTTTCATGGATTTTCTCCAGCGCCTGGCTGGCGGCGTGGAGTCCCCCGGCTTGATGCTGACCGGAGACGGGGGCGACAAGGTTTTTCCCTGTTTGAAAGCGGAGGCCGAGTTGCCCGACGCAAGGTCGTTCTTGAAACACCTTTACGGTCAGCAGGCCTTTTTCCATCCCCGGATCGCCGCGGCGTCCTTTGGCCTCAAGCAGCAAGCCATCGACGCCTATCTCCTTGATCTTGTAAAGGGTTATCCGGGCTCAAGTTATGCGGCGAAATACAAGTGGTTCCTGCTGGCAGAGCGTTCCGGCCGTTATCTGACGGAAGGAGAGGACCGCAACCGGAGTTTCATCCGCTCCGAGACCCCCTTCCTGGATCC
>JAGOIS010000027.1:0-6695 GCA_017995495.1 Candidatus Cloacimonadota bacterium | reverse complement strand
TTGATCGCCTCCTTGAGATGGGAGCGGCGCCTGATCCTGATCATCCAGGCGATGAACATGGCGATCAGCGCTGCCACAAGCCCGGCCAGGGCGTAGACCAACCAACTGATGCCTTTTTTCATCTCCACCGTCATCACCTCATACTTGTTCCACATTTCCATGGTGTCAAATTTCCATGAGACGACCCTTGTTTGGGGATCTATGCTGGAGGCGTTGTCGCTGGTGGTGATGATCTTCCAGGGAACGTGGAGTTTGTAAGTCCAGAGGGGGTGTTCGGTCTGCTGCTGCATATAGATGCCCTGGAGGATGTCATTGTCGTCGGGGAGGCTGTTGATATAATCTTCCTCGGCCATGTAGCTGCTGTCCGTCCCGGTATGGCCCTCGCCAAACAATCCCTCCAATTCATCCTGGGGATATTCCTGGGCGGTTTCCATCGGTTTATCCATATTCAGAGAGATCATGCGCCGGAAAACGATGTTGCCTTCGGGATTTTTGGCCAGGGTGATCTGCCCCCAGAAATCAGCCGCGGCGAGCTGGTCGTTAACGTTGTTGAAGGCCTCGATGCTGTCGAAACTGAACTCCACCTCGTAGATCATGTTATCGCCGCTTTCCTTTCTCTGGATGTCTCTGAGATGGATCCCCGGCTTGTCCAGCTTGTTCATGATCTCCTGGGTGTTTGAATAATGGGAGCGGTGTGTCAGGCGCATTTTGGCCCGGCCGGAACCGTCCGAATTCAGCCACAGTTCTTCATCATACTCCACGCATCCGGAGAGGATAAGGAGCAGCGCGGCCAATAGCGGCAACAAACGTTTCATGGATATCTATTTCCTCTGTGCAAAAGACCTTGATTTTTCCAATAATAGAATAATCGCTTTTTTGGCAAGCAAAATATTTCCTCCGCTGCCGGCGGATATTTCTATTGACAAAAGAGACTGCCCCGAGAGTTTTTGACCTTCCAAGAAAACACAAGGAGAGAAAGATGACAGAACTGCGTCAAATATACCATTGCCCCATCTGCGGGAACTTGGTGGAAGTGCTGTTCACCGGAGCCGGTGAGCTGGTTTGCTGTGGCGAACCGATGAAGCTTCTGGCAGGAAACACCGTTGATGCCGCGCTGGAAAAACACGTTCCCGTGGTTACGGAACTGGGCGACAAGATCAAGGTCGCCGTGGGCTCCGTGCCTCATCCCATGGAAGAAAAGCACTACATCGCCTTGATCGAGGTCTGCACCGAGAAGAAGATCTATCGCCGCGAACTCAAGCCCGGCGACGTCCCCGAGGCAATTTTCCGCGTGAAGGCCGAAAAGGTGCTCAGCGTGCGTGAATACTGTAATCTGCACGGCCTCTGGAAAGCCTGACAAAATCCAAACTGGAGGATATAAAGCCATGTCATTCAAAGAAACCAAAACCGCGGCCAACCTGATGAAGTCCTTTGCCGGGGAGAGCCAGGCCCGCATGCGCTATCAGTATGCGGCCAAAACTGCCCAAAAAGAAGGCTTTGAGCAGATCGCCCTGATCTTCTCGGAAACCGCTGAAAATGAGAAGGAACACGCCAAGCTCTTCTTCAAGCACCTGCTGAAACAAGGCTTGGAAGGCCAAACGGTGGATATTGCCGCCTCCTATCCCGTCGGCTGGTCCGCCGAGAGCACGCTCAAGAACCTCCAATTCGCCGCCGATGGCGAAAACGAGGAATGGACCCAGCTCTATCCTGCTTTTGCGGACATCGCCGAGCAGGAAGGCTTCAAGGACATCGCCCTCACCTGGCGGCTGGTGGCCAAAGTGGAACAAGAGCACGAAAAACGCTATCGCAAGCTCTACGAGAACGTCAAAAACATGAAGGTCTTCAAAAAAGACGGACGCGTCTTCTGGAAATGCCTCAACTGCGGCTATATCCACGAAGGAGAGGCGGCTCCCGAAACCTGCCCCTGCTGCCAGCATCCCCAGGCCTGGTTTGAAGTCCACTGCGAAACCTATTAAGGAGAACAAAAATGCAAAAATTCATCTGCACTGCCTGCCAGTGGGTCTATGACCCCGCTGAAAACGACGACATCCTCTTCGAGGATCTCCCCGAAGATTGGGTGTGCCCCATGTGCGGCGTCGGCAAAGATTTCTTTGAACCTGTCGACGAATAAACATAACTGACCCGGAAAGCCTGCCCCGCGGCGGGCTTTCCTTTTTATCCACTCCCACAACCGGAGGAACTCATGACCATACAGGAATTTAACGAGATCCTGGACTT
Organism: Candidatus Cloacimonadota bacterium; assembly: GCA_017995495.1. Lineage (GTDB taxonomy): Bacteria > Cloacimonadota > Cloacimonadia > Cloacimonadales > Cloacimonadaceae > Syntrophosphaera. Next base: position 4,457 of record JAGOIS010000027.1, on the reverse strand, counting down.
CGCCATCTCCCGCGAACAGGAGGCGGTCCAGTTTTATCGCGATCTTCAGCAGGAAGCCAAATTCCAGTCCCAGTTGGAAATGCTCAAGGAACTGGAAGCCATGGAGATGGGCCACATTGTGGTGATCGAAAACATCCGCCGCCACGGAGTTTCAGAGGCCGACATCCCCGCCGTGCCCAATCTGAGGATCTCTGAATATCTCAGCGCCGACGTTGAAACCCTCGATCTGGGCTATCAAAACATCCTCATCAAGGCGATGAAGCGCGAAGAAAATTCTTTCAAGCTCTACTCCGAAATGAGCGCGAAATTCCCGGACAGCGAACTCTCCACCCTCTTCCGCAAACTCGCCTCCGACGAAGCCAAGCACAAGCTGCTCTTTGAGCGCCTGTACGACGACTGGATCAGCTCCGGCAATTGAAACTCGCCCTCGACACTTCCCAAAGCTCTGGCTCCATCGCGCTTTGGGACTCAGACCGGGTGGTTTACTCCGCCTGTTTCGACATCCGCGTCACCCACAGCGAGACGCTGATGCCGCAGGTGGATGAAGCCCTCAAGTTCTGCGGCTTCCAGCCGGCGGACATCTCCGCCGTGTATCTGGCCAATGGCCCGGGATCATTCACGGGACTGCGTATTGGGCTTGCCACCGCCAAAGGCATCGCCTACGGGCTCAAGATCCCCCTGCGCGCTTTTTCCACCCTGCAACTGGCCGCTTTGGAACGCTATCGCTGCGGTGCCAGGATCCTGGCGGTGATGGACGCCAAGATGAGCGAAGTCTATGCCGCGCTGTACGATGAGGACCTTCAGGAGCTAATGGCGCCGGCGGTTTGCGAACCTGAGGCACTGTTGGAATGGGATTTGGGCGGCGCCTATCTGCTGGGCAGCGGCGCCAAACTGCTCAAACCCAGGCTGGAGGAGCATGACATCCCCTTCCGGGAAGTTCCGGAAGCCTCCCTCAACGCCGCCGGGCTCTTCACTTTGGCCGCGCTTTTCCCCGAACCAGAAATCTATGACTTCAATAGTCTGGCGAACCTCGAACCCCAGTATTTGAGGGAATCCACGGCCCAGCTGCAGCGGCGCGCGCCTTAGGGCATCACCGGCCAGGTTGGACACAGGGTTGATTAACACAGGGTAAAGAATGTAAAGAGGAGGCTTCATCGGCTTGTGGCGTTTCTTCCGCAGCTTGGATCAGCCTTAACCCTCGTTCCTGGAGGTATCCGGCCAGGACCCCCGCAGAGCCCCAGCCCATGCACAGCCCATCCACTTCGCGCTAACAACCCAATGCCGCAATGGGTACTGCATGGGAGGCTCGCAAGCTGCAGACAGGCAAGCTGTTATGGGGAAAAGAGCTTGTGGTTTCGCAGAATCTCAGGTGCTGGGCGGCTTCACACTCCAGGCCGGGAGTGAGTTTCCTGTTTGCGCCCACCCTTCTCAAAGGTTGGCAAAGCAGAGTTGATCAGAGTAAACCAGACAGGAACAGCTGGGCTTGGGGCACAGGGAACCGGAGGAATAATGAAAAGGGGTCAACCTTCAAACGTGGTTTCGGAGCGCCAGTTCCTGGGGGTGCGGCTGTAGGTAGTACTGCTCTGCCAGATAGGGCTTGTCGTATTTGCGGACATAGTGGTTGAGCAGGGTGACGGGCACGATCAGGGGCAGGAGGCGGTTGCGATAAGCATCTATAAGTTCCAGCAGCTCAGCCTTTTCGGAGGCCGAGAGCTCGGCTTTGAAATAGCCCAGGATGTGTTGAAGGACATTCTGGTGTTTGGCTCTGGTGGCGGGATGTGAGGTTGCCTGCATCAGCCTGGCCAGGTAAAGTACGGCAAATTCCTGCGGCGGATGCTGTTTGACGGTTGCCACCAGTTTGCCCATCTCACGGTAGAGAGCGGGGTTGTGCGCCATCAGCAGGAGTTTGTGGCGGGTGTGAAAATCCACCAAAGCGCCGGCGGACCAGGATTCTCGCCGCAACTGGAGCCAGCGCTGCATGATGAAGATCCGTTCGATGAAGTTCTCCCGCAGCACCGGATCGTGGAGCCTGCCCTCTTCCTCCACCGGCAGCAGGGGAAAGGCGTTCATGAACTGGCGCGCGAAGATTCCGACGCCTTTTTTCTCACCGGCGCCGCCTTTGGCCGGATAAACCTTCACCCGTTCCATCCCGCTGGAGGGTGATTTGCTCTTGAACACGAAGCCGCAGAGTTCTTCCGAAGCCAAAGCTTCGATCCTGCGGGCTGCCCATTCCAACATCCGCGGGGTGTGGTCAAGTTTGGTCTGGACAGTTTGCAGGCGCGGGTTGTCCACCTCACCCACCAAGCGCATCGCCTCCCGGGGAACAGGCAGGCCGCATTCCACCTCCGGGCAGACGGGAACGTAGCTCACGTATTTGCCGAGGGTCTCCACCAGCCAGGAATCGTATTTGTGCTGCCCGTCGTAGCGGACCTTGTGGCCGAGGAGGCAGGAACTGATGCCAAGTTTCAGAGTTTCTTCCATCAAGTCTCCAAAGATCAAAAGGCGGCTGCAGAAATTTTTGCGACCGCCCTGCAATGTAACAAGGGTATGCTTATTTCAGGTGGTCCGGGATGATCAGCCCGGCTTCGGTGGCCTTCACCACATCCTCCACACTGTAACCTTCGCTCACTTCCCTGAGCAACAAGCCCTGAGGGGTGACCTCGATCACAGCCATGTCCGTAACTATCAGGCTCACCTTGCCTTTGGCGGTGAGGGGCAGGTTGCACTGGTTGAGGATCTTGGGGTTGCCATGCTTGTCGCAGTGTTCCATGGCGACGATCACTTTCTTGGCGCCGGTCACCAGATCCATGGCGCCGCCCATGCCCGGAATGATCTTTCCGGGGATCATCCAGTTGGCCAGATTTCCGTCCTGGTCAACCTGCAAAGCGCCAAGCACTGTGACGTCGATATGGCCGCCCCGGATGATGGCGAAACTGGTGGCGGAATCGAAGAAAGAGGCTCCGGGAAGAGCCGTGATGAAGCCTCCGCCGGCGTTGATCATATCCTGGTCTTCAGTTCCTGCGGCGGGGGCGGGCCCCACACCCATCATGCCGTTTTCGGATTGGAAGATCACATGCACTCCGGGCGGAATGTGGTTGGCGGCCTCGGTGGGCAGCCCGATGCCCAGGTTCACGTAGTCGCCGTCCTTGAGTTCTTTGGCGATCCGGGCTCCGATCAGCGCGCGCTTATCCATGGGAAGCCTCCTTGCGCAAACAGATGTAATTCACAAAAACTCCCGGGGTCACAACCTGCTCAGGGTCGAGTTCTCCGGTCTCCACGATCTCCTCCACCTCGGCGATGGTGATCTTACCGGCCATGGCCATGATGGGATTGCTGTTACGGGCGGTTTTGCGGTAAATGAGGTTTCCGCTGCGGTCGGCCTTCCAGGCGCTGATCAGGGCAAAATCGCTGTGGATGGCGGTTTCGAGGATGTGGCCCTGGCCATCAAGCGTGATGATCTGCTTGCCTTCGGCGACCACGGTGCCAATCCCGGTGGGGGTGAGAACTCCGCCCAATCCGGCTCCGGAAGCGCGGACGCGCTCCATCAGGGTGCCCTGGGGAATGAGTTCCACGGCGATCTCGCCGGAGTTCATCTGGTTCTGGATCTCTTTGTTGGTGCCCATGTGGGAAACCTGGGCGCTGGCCACCTGGTGGTTCACCACCAGTTTGCCGATGCCGCGGTTTTCCCAATCCGAGGCGATGACGATGATGTGGAGGTCTTTGGTGCCTGCGGCGACCAGGGCGTCGATGATTCCCTCAGGCGCGCCCACGGCCAGGAATCCGCCAATGGCGAGCCGGCTTTGCGGTTTGATCATGGCAGCGGCTTCAGCCGCCGTGATTTGTTTGAACATTGCTACTCCTATGGCTGTGAATAATGCTTTGCGGGCATTTTTAGGAAGGGCGGATTTATGTCAACAGATAGTCCTGGATGTGGTGGATGTCATCTTCGCTGATCGCCAGTTCCAGATAGATGCCGTCGGCGCGGTACTCTTCTTTCCGGATGTCGGCGATCTGGTGCATCAGCGAGGCCAGGGAACCCTTGTCGTAAGGCAGAAAAACTTGGCAGAGCCTGTTTTGGAAAAGCATCTCCTCCAGTTGAGTTAGCAGGTCCTCCACGTGTTCGCGCTGGAGAGCGGAGATCGGCACGGCATCCGGATAACGGCGCCGGATGAGGGTTTCGAAGGTGTCGTCAACCTGGTCCGTCTTGTTCAGGACCAGCAATTGGGGGATGCTGTCGGCCCCGATCTCAGCCAGGACGGAATTGACCTGCCCGATGTAGTGTTCGAAGCGCTCGTCGGAAAGATCGACCACGTGCAGCAGGAGATCGGCGTCCTTCACCTCCATCAAAGTGGCGCTGAAAGAGGCCACCAGATGATGTGGCAGGTTGGAGATGAAGCCCACTGTGTCGGAGATCACCACCGGAAAAGAGGTGGAGAGCTTCAACTGGCGGGAGGTGG
>JAGOIS010000190.1 GCA_017995495.1 Candidatus Cloacimonadota bacterium | reverse complement strand
CATGTGCCCCATTCTGCCGTAGCCAAGCAAGGTTATGTCGAGCATCTTCTTCCTCACTTTTGCCCGTGGAGGCGGATCAGCTCAGCGATGAAGGCCGCTCCGCGCTGGAGTTCCACGGCCTCGATGTCCTCGTGGACCGTGTGGACCTTGTTCATGCCCGTTCCACAGATGATCATGGGCAATCCCGATCCGTTGATTACATTGGCGTCGCTGCCTCCGCCGCTCACAGTCACCTCAGCCCTGATCCCCAGGTTGTTCAGGGCGTCCAGGGCCAGCTGCACCACCGGCTCGCTGTCGGCGATGCGGAAGGAGGCGTATTCCTGTTTGGATTCCCATTCGAGGGAAGCCGCGCCAAAATCGTATTTATGCCTCTGTACCGCGCTTTCCGCGGCGTGGCGGATGTCCGCCGTGACCTGCTCCAGTTTGAGGGGATTGTGGCTGCGGGCTTCGCCTTTGATCACCACGCGGTTGGGCACGATGTTGGTGGCGGTTCCGCCTTCGATGATGCCCACATTGCATGTGGTTTCAGGGTCGATGCGTCCCATGGGCATGGCCGCGATGGCTTCCGAGGCCACCCGGATGGCGTTGATCCCCTTTTCCGGCTCCACCCCAGCGTGCGCTTCCAGGCCGCTGACGACCATCCGGATCGAGTTTTGGGCCGGGGCCCCCACCACCAGGTCCCCCACGCGATGGGCGTCCAGGGCGTAGCCCAGGGAGGAACGCAGCCTGCTCTTGTCAAAATGTTTGGCGCCCAACAGGCCGATCTCTTCGGACACAGTGATCAAAACTTCGATGGGGGCGTGATCCAGGCCGCTGTTCACCACCTCCCTGATCCCCATGATGATCTCGGCGACCCCGGATTTGTCGTCGCCGCCCAACACGGTTGTCCCATCCGCATGGATCCGGCCTGCGGTGATGCCTGCCTTAATGCCTCTTCCCGGTTTAACCGTGTCGGCATGGGCGCAGAAGAGGATGGGTTTCAGCCCGGGCTTTCCGGGGATCAGGGCGTGGAGGTTGCCCGCGTTGCCTCCGGTGAGGCTGGGGGCGTCATCTTCCCAGATCTCGGCCCCCAGCCCGGTCAGATCTTGTTTCAGGCGGTCGATCATGGCGCGCTCATCGCGCGATTCACTGTCGATGGCCACCAGTTCCAGAAAGTAGCGGATCACTTCGTCGTTCATGCGTTGCTCCATCTTGTCCTTGATTTCAAATCACCTTATTCTGCCTTGGCTTATTTTGTCAAAAACTATTTGTTCACGGCGGATCAGCCGGCGCCCGGACAAGTTTTCATTGACGGAATGGACCGGTTTGCCAGATAAGGACCTTTCAACTGAAAATCCCCATACAAGGAGCATAGAGATGTTTTTGACCGACGCCCAACTGATGAGCGAGATCCGCCGCTGCGAATTCTGCGCGGAAAAACCCTGCCAGACAGCCTGTCCCTGTGATTGTTCCCCGGCCGATTTCATGATGGCCGCCGCCCAGGGCCGCCCCTCCGATTTCAAGCGCGCCGCCGGGATCATCCTGTCCAGCAACCCCCTGGGTGGGATCTGCGGCAGCGTTTGCCCCGATTATCACTGCGTCCAGGCCTGTTCCCGCGAGAAATTCGACAGCCCCATCCGCATTCCCGAGGTCCAGGCCGCCATCGTGCGCAAGGCCCGCGAACTGGGCCAGGTGCCGCAGTTCACCCCCGCCGCGAAGCATGGCCTCAAAGTCGCCGTCGTGGGCGGTGGGCCGGCCGGTATCGGCGCGGCTGTAACCCTCACCCAGCTTGGTTATGAAGTCGATGTTTTCGATCCCGAACCCCTGGGCGGCCAGGCCAACCTGATCCCCGGCGAACGCCTTGACCGGGGGGTCCTGAGCGCTGATTTGATCTATCTCTCCGAAGTTTTCCAGCTGAGCCACATCACCCAAAAAGCCCCTCTCGGAAAAGAACTGCTGGCCTCGGGATACGCCGCGGTGGTGCTGGCAGGAGGCTTGAACGACCCCATCCGCCTGAACATCCCCGGCGATGAGACCGCCATCTACGGGATGGACATCCTCCGTAACCCGGGCTGCTGGCTCTTTGAGGGCAAAAGAATTGCCCTGGTCGGCGGAGCGATCGCGGCGGACCAGGCTCTGACGGCCAAAAAGCTGGGGGCCGCCCACGTGGAGATGATCACGCTCGAAGCTTGGCACGAAATGCCCCTCACCGAGGACGAAAAACGCGGCCTGATCGAAGCCGGGATCGAGTTTAGCCCCCGCACCCGCATCAGTGAAATAATCAATGCCAACGGCAAAACCACAGCCATCAGAACCAGGCGCGTGGAGCTTCCCGCGGGTGAGGGCTTCCATCCTTCCCGGATCAGGGATGAGGCCGGCTCCTCAGAACTGGAGCGGCCTTTCGACCTGGTGGTGATCGCGGTGGGAAACCGCCCCGTCCTCCACGAAAAGGGCGACAGGATATTCTCCTGCGGCGACCAGGCCAATGGCCCCACCACAGTCGTCGAGGCGGTGGCCTCGGGCAAGAACGTGGCCCTGGAGGTCGATTCCGCCCTCCGCTCCCAAAACCATGCCCTCCCGCCCAAGCCCACCAAAAGCTGCCTCCCCGTATTCGGCTGGAACAAACACCCTGTCTCGCTGGAAGCCGATTTCTTTGGCCGCCCGATCGACTCCCCCTTCCTGCTCTCCGCCGCCCCGCCCACCGACGGCTATGACCAGATG
>JAGOIS010000189.1 GCA_017995495.1 Candidatus Cloacimonadota bacterium | reverse complement strand
CCCTGAGAATGGTGGCAAAGAGCTCCTCCAGTTCCGCGCGTCCCTTTTTGCGGTTCATGGCTTTCAGGATGCGGTCTTCGCTGTACTGAACGGGTATCTCGAAATAGGGAAGCAGCTTGGGATGCTTTTTCCAGAGCTCCAGCCAGCTTGCCTCAAAGTGGTCCGGATGCAGGTACATCACCCGGATCCAGCGGTAGTGGGGCAGGTTGGCCAGCCGCTCCAGCAGCTCGGGCAGCGCTTTGCGCCCATAGAGGTCCATGCCGTAGTTGGCGGTGTCCTGGGCAATGACCACCAATTCCTGAAAGACATCCTGGCCGTCGGTGGCCAAAGCTTCCGCTTCGCGCACCAGGTCGTCGATCGGGAGGCTGCGCATGGCCCCCCGGATGGAGGGGATGGCGCAGTAGCTGCAGTTGTTCGAGCAGCCATCGCTGATCCGCAGATAGCGGTGGAAACCGCTCTGGATCGGGGTGCGGGAGCAATTTTCGGAAGGCTCGAGGCCCAGCCTGCTTTCCAGCGCGGCGAAATCCTTGAGGCCGATCCAGGCGTCCACCTCCGGAAACAGTTCACGAAATTCCCCCAGCCCGCGGTTCATCACGCAGCCCGTCACCCAGAGGCGGGCAAACGCGCCTTCGCGCTTGAGGGCGGCCAGGCCGCACAGCACCATGTCCAGCTCCAGCAGCGAGTCTTCCAGAAAGGAGCAGGTGTTCACCAACACCAGGTCCGCCCCCTCGGGCTGGTCCGCGGGGCTGAGGCCCGCCCGCTCCAGGATGGCGGCGCAGATCTCGCTGTCCACCAGGTTTTTGGCGCAGCCGAGGCTTTCGAGGTAATATGTGGTCATTGCAGGGGGTGGATGAAGAGGCCGGATCGGAGCTTGGGCTCAAACCAAGTGGATTTGGGGGGCATGATCTCGCCGGCGTCGGCGATGCTCAGCAGCTCGTCCATCGAAGTGGGGAACATGGCAAAGGCCACGACTTCCCTGCCGCTGTCCACTCTGCTCACCAGCCCGTCCAGGCCGCGGATGCCGCCCACGAAGTCGATGCGTTTGTCCCGGCGGGGATCGCCGATGCCCAGGATGGGGTGGAGCAGGTTGTTTTGCAGGATGGAAACGTCCAATGAGGCCACGGGATTGGCGGCGTCCCAAGTGCCTTCTTTCGGCACCAGGCGATACCAGGTGTGGTCCATGTACATGCCGATCTCGTGGGTTTGGGCGGGATGGAAATGGCCAGGCTGGCTGACGGGGGTGAGCTCAAAACTCTGCCCCACCAGACGCAGAAATTCTTCCGGGGTGTGGCCGTTCAGGTCTTTCACCACGCGGTTATAATCGAAGATATGCAGCTGCCTGTCCGGGAAAATCACCGCCATGAAATGGTTGAACTCCTCCTCCCCGGTGAAATCCGGATGCTGTTCCCGGCGCAGGAGTCCCACCTTGGCGGCGGAGGCGGTGCGGTGATGGCCGTCGGCTACGTAGAGGCAATCCATGTCGGCAAAGGCAGCCTGGATGGCGGCGATGTCCCCGGGCGCGTCCATCAGCCAGAGGGCATGGCTGATCCCGTCGTCGGAGGTGAAGTCGTAAACCGGGGCTTTGGCTTGTTTGACGCGCTCCACCACGGCATCGATGTCATCCCGCTCCCGGTAGGTGAAGAAAACCGGCGAGGCGTGGGCGTCACAGGCGTCAACGTGCCTGATGCGGTCCGCTTCCTTGTCAGCGCGGGTGAACTCGTGTTTTTTGATCTTGCCGGCCATATACTCATCCACCGAGGTGAGGCCGACCAATCCGTTTTGCTCGCGGGCGTCCATGATCTGGCGGTAGATGTAGAACATCGGCCGGGCATCCTGTTTCATCTGGCCAAGGCGGCTGTAGTTATCCAGGTTTTCCCGGGCTTTGGCGTAAACGGCGGGATCGTAGAGGTCGGTTCCCAGGGGGAGGTCAACTTCGGGTTTTTCCACGTGGATGAAGCTGAGGGGGTGCTTCTGGACTTCGATGCGGGCTTCGTCCGAGTCCATTACGTCGTAGGGCAGCGAAGCGATCTCCGCCGCGAGTTCCGGCACCGGGCGCAGGGCCCGGAAGGGTTTGAATACTGCCATGTGGCGCTCCTGATTCTATTTGTTATTAATGATAGTAGTGTTTGAGGACCTTGATCATGTCCAGATGGTCTTTCGTCCCGGCGGTCTCACGGGCTGAATGCATCGCCCAGAGGGGGTTGCCCACGTCCACGGTTTCCACTCCCAGTTGGGCCGAGAGCACAGGCCCCACCGTGCTTCCGCAGAGGAGGTCGCTGCGCATGGCGAATTTTTGGTATCTGACCCCGGCGGCTTCGCAATTGAGGGCAAAGATCTGGCTGCTGGCCAGGGAGGTGGTGTATTTGTGGCTGGCGTTCCATTTGATCACCGGTCCTCCGTTCATCACGGGGGAGATGCAGGGATCGTATTTTTCCGGATAGCTGGGATGATAGGCGTGGGCCATGTCCGCGGAGATCAGGAAAGAACGGTCCAGGGCCATCAGATGCTCTTCGTGGGAAAGGCCGCAAGCCAGGCTGATCCGTTCCAGGGTGTTGGCCAAAAACGACGATTCCGCGCCCTGGAGGGTGCGCGAGCCGATCTCCTCGTGATCGTAAAGGGCCGCGACACAGGTGAGCTGGGGCAATGTGGTTTCCAGGATGGCACTCAAAATGGCATGGCTCATACCCAGGTTGTCCAGCCTG
>JAGOIS010000188.1 GCA_017995495.1 Candidatus Cloacimonadota bacterium | reverse complement strand
GATCGTGAGGCCGGAGCTGATGTTCATGGGCTTGAAGGATTTTCAGCAGATTGTGGTGTTGGAGAGGATGCTGCAGGACCTGAACAGCGAAACGCGGATCGTGCGCTGTCCGATCGTCCGGGAGGGAGACGGCCTGGCCCTAAGTTCCCGCAATGTATATCTGGACCCGGATGAACGAAAACGGGCGGTCTGTTTGAACCGTGCATGGAAAGAGGCGCAAAAAAGGGTCGCGGAAGGCTGCCTGGCAAGCAGTGAATTGCTGGCCGCAGCGGAAAAAACCGTGCTCGAAGCCGGGGGCAGAATAGACTATGTAAAGATCGTGGATGCCGTCACCCTGGCTGAAGTGGAGACGGTGAACGAGAATTCCCGGATGCTGTTGGCTGTATTCATAGGCAGGACGCGCCTCATAGACAACGCGGCACTGATTGCTTGACAGCCAAAGGGGCTGTAAAAACTTGACCAATCCATACAGGTGATTTAGCATTATTGACCATACAAACGCGAAAGTGGCGGAATTGGCAGACGCGCTGGACTTAGGATCCAGTGGGATCATCCCGTAGGGGTTCGAGTCCCCTCTTTCGCACCATCAAACCAGGAGACGATGTGCAAACAGAATTCAAACAGATCAACGCCACTTCAGAAGAGATAATCCTCACCGTGGAAACGGAAAGGGTTGACGCCGCCTATCAGAAATACCAGCTCAAATCGGCCAAACAGCTTGAGGTTCCGGGCTTTCGCAAAGGCAAGGCCCCCCTGCAAATGGTTACCCGGATGTACGGGGAAAAGATCAAGGACTACTTTGAGAAAGACTTCGTGGATGAAGTTTTCGCCGAAGCAGTCCGGGAACACGACATCAAGTTTTTGCTCTATCCTGAAGTGAAGGAAATCCAGTGGGAGCAAGGCTCCGAGATGAAGATAACCCTCGAGATCGAGCATGAGCCGGAAATTGAATTCAAGCAGTTGGAAAACCTGCGGGTGCAGTTTCTGCCTCTCGTTCTGGAGCAGGAAGTGGAAAAATTCATCCAGCATCTCGCCTCCGAACACACCACGATCCAGGATGTGGATGCGGCAGCCGAAGGCGACAGCGTGGCTGGGCAACTGAGCTTTGAACTCGACGGCGCTGCCCAGACCCTGGAAGCCAGCATCAACGCGGGCGATCTCCAAGCGGAGCATTATCCCGCCAAACTCATCGGCGCGCGCACCGGAGACAAATTTGAGGCTGATCTGGATGGCCGCACGATCAAAATGAGCGCCGACCTCCCCGAACAGCTCGAGCCAGACGAAGAGCACCAGTACGCCTGCGTTTTGGAGATCAGCTCCATCACCCGAAACGTGATGCCGTCCATCGATGACGAATTTGCCAAGGATATGGATTTCGCGGACCTGGATGAGATGAAGGCCAAGATCGCTGATGATCTTAAAGCCATGGTGGAGCACACCAACATCGATGGAGAGCACACGGCCATCCTTGCCAAACTCTACACCGACAATCCATTCCAGCTGCCTCCCAAGACCCTTCGCTACATTGCCAGCCAGGAGTTGAACCATATCGATGAAAGATACCGGCAAATGCTGCAGCAATATGTGATCGAAAAGGTGATGAAAGACATGACCACCATGTATATCGGCCAGGCATTGCTTAAACAGGCCGGCCAGGAGCTTACTGACGAGATGATCGACATCTACGTGGAGCATCAGTCCATCCTGAGTGACATGACCCCTGGCGCCTACCGTGAGAAGCACGCCGAGATCATCGAGGGAGAGGATTTCCGCGACAGCGCCCTGACCTATCAGATCCTGCGCGGGATTGCGGCCACGAGCGAATTCGTTGAGCCGGAACCCGAGGCGGAAACACCGGAAGAAAAAACTGATGCAACCGAGGAGGAAGCATGAACTACATTCCCATGGTCATCGAACAAGTGGGCCGCACCGAACGGGCCTACGACATTTATTCCCGCCTGCTGAAAGACAGGATCGTCTTTGTGAGCGGGGTCATCGAGGACAATCTGGCCAATTCGATCGTGGCACAACTGCTGCATCTGGAAGGCGAGGACCCCGAACGCGACATCTATATGTATGTCAACAGCCCGGGGGGGGTGATCTCCTCCGGACTGGCGATCTACGACACGATGCAGTACATCAAGCCAAACGTGAGCACCATCTGCATCGGCCAGGCCGCCAGCATGGCAGCTTTGCTGCTGGCAGCGGGGCATCCGGGCAAACGCACCGCCCTGCCGAACAGCCGCATCATGATCCACCAACCCCTGGGTGGCGCGCAGGGACAGGCCAGCGACATCGAGATCCAGGCCAAAGAGATACTCTATTTGCGCGAACGGATGAATGAGATCCTGCACAAGCACACCGGACAGAACCTAAAAAAACTGGTGGAGGACACTGACCGCAACTTCTACATGGACGCCCTCCAGGCCAGGGAATATGGCATCATCGACGAGATGATCGTCAACCGGAAATAACTTGACGGGATTTGAGGCGATACAATAAGTGAATTATCTGGCAACTACCAAAACCAAAAATCGAGGAGGATTTCTTGGATAAGTTCAAGAACCTGAGCTGCTCTTTCTGCGGTAGAAACGAGCTCGAGGTAAAGACCCTCATCCGCGGGATCGCGGGTAACATCTGCGACGAATGCATCGCCATGTGCCACAACATTGTGGTGAGCAGCGTTCCGGAGACCACCGAGGAGTTCACGGACCTGCCCAAGCCCAGTGAGATCAAGAGCTATCTGGACCAG
>JAGOIS010000187.1 GCA_017995495.1 Candidatus Cloacimonadota bacterium | reverse complement strand
TTTTGGAGCACAGCACCCAGCACGCGCGAGATCGAGCGCGCCGATTCCCTCACCGGATTTGACATCGTCAAATATGTGATCAACCTGGAGATCAACCCCCAAACCCAGTTCATCAATGGAATGGTGGAGGCGCAGGTTATCCCGGAGTGGCCGCTCACATCGATCTCCTACGAGCTGGAGGGCGATTCGCTGCAGGTGATCCAGGTGCTGGTGAATGACGCTCCGGCGGCCTTCACCCATCAGAATGGGGTGCTGGAGATCCCGCTGCCACCGGCTCTCAGAACCACCTTCGTCACCAAGGTTTTCTACGAGGGGGTGCCGAACCGCAGCCCGTCGCCTTACAACATCGGCATGATCTTCACATCCTCCGCGGTTTACACCCTTTCCAACCCCGATGCCGGCCGCTATTACTGGCCCTGCTATGATCATCCCTGGGACAAAGCCTTGGTGGACTGGAACATACGAGTCCGGGAGGACTGGCTGGCCGCCGCCAATGGCATCCGGACCGGGATCACGGACAACGGTGACGGCACCCGCACCCATCATTGGGTATCGTCTTCTCCTGTGGCCACTTATGTGATGGGATTCGCCGCCGCGCCCTACGTGGAATTCCTGCAGCAGGCGGGCGACCTGCCCATCCAGAATTTCGTGCTAGCGGGGCAGTTGGACAACGCCCAGGTTGATTTTGCCAATCTGCCTGCCATGATCGACTTCTTTGCCAACTTGTTTGGCCCCTATCCTTTTGAAAAATATGGACATATGCTGGTGCCGATGACCACCTACGCGGCGATGGAGCACCAGACCATGACCACCTTTGGCTCGGCCTACCTGAGCGGCGACCAGGAATACGAATCCATTGTGGCGCATGAACTTGCACACCAGTGGTATGGAAACCTGGTGACGCCGATCACCATGCGCGAGGTTTGGCTCAAGGAGAGTTTTGCCACCTATTCCGAGTTTCTCTGGGAAGCGCGCCATGCGGGCTGGGAGGCTGGCTGCGACTACCTGCGGGACGAGATCCAGCAATACTACATCTCCTGGGAAAACAGCAACGGGCCCCAGACCATCTTCGATCCCGCCTACAACATGATGTTCGCGCCGCCCACCTACGAAAAATCCGCCTCCGTGCTGCACATGCTGCGCCTGAAACTGGGCAACGACGCCTTTTTCAGCTTCATCCGCTCCATCGTGAACACTTTTCCCGGCGGCAACATCAGCACGGCGGAGTTCATCGATCAGGCGGAGCAGGCCGGCGGGGAGGACCTCAGCCAGTTTTTCCAGCAATGGATCTACTCTCCGGGCATACCCAGCGCCAATTTCACCGTGCTGCAAAACTCTGAAGGAATGGCCAGGGTCATCGGCACCAGCGTCAGCCCCACTTCCACCATGTTCGATCTCGACGTCCCCATCCGGGTTCCCGGCTCCGCGGTGGCGGATTCCGTGGTGGTGCGGGCAACTCCGGAAGGCTGCACAACCTATTTTTCCACAGGCCTTGTGGACAACCTCAGCGAGATCCAGATCGACCCCAACCACTGGGTGCTGGCCCGTTCTTTCACCCAGAACAGGATGCAACTGGCCGGTTGCCTCGCTTACGATCGGGCCGTTGATCTGAGCTGGACCCCCTTCGCGGCGGACATCCCGCTGGCGGGTTACGAGGTGTTCCGCAAACAGCTTCCGGACGGGGATTTCACCTGCGTGACCCCAGCGCCGCTGAACGCTTTGAACTATACCGACAGCTCCGTGGCCAACGGCAACACCTACCTCTATTACGTGACCGCGGTGGATACAGAGGGCTATCGCAGCCTGCCCTCAAACGTTATGGAGGCACAGCCGATCGAATTCCTCTTCGACCAGGGTTTTTTGCTGGTGGACGAGACCCGCGGCGGAAGCGGGACCAACATTTCACCCAGCGATGAGATGGTGGATGATTTCTACAGCTACGTTCTGGGCGATTTTTCCCACACCGTCTGGGACCTTGATGAACAGGGCGCGCTGAGCTTGGGAAAACTGAGCCACCATCCCCTCATCTTGTGGCACAGCGATGAATTCTCCAATATGCAGATCATCGACAATCTGGATCTGCTGGGCAGTTATGTGTTGAGCGGCGGAAATTTGCTGATCTCGGGCTGGAAATATCCCAGCCAGTTCGATCCCGCCTTTTTGAACCGCTTCCTGCCGGGCGTAACCCCCGTTCAGAACAATCTGGCCGTGCTGGTTTCCGCTCAGTCGGATGCCTATCCGGACCTGCATCCGGACCCCGCCAAGCTGGCGGCGCCATGGAACGGAAGGCTGCCGATGAGCTATGTGTTCACGGGAGCGGCGGATCCGCTTTACCGGGCTGAAATATTTAACGCCGGACCCAACGACAACGAGCCTCTGGCGATTCGGGTTGAGGCGGGTGGAACGATGGTGCTGCTGGGCTTTCCGCTCTATTTCATGCTGGGTGGCGAAGCGCGGGATTTCCTGGCTCAGGTGATCCCTGAACTCTATCCGGAGGTGGGGACGGACGATTTCCTGATCCCCGCGCCGGTGCTTGCTTTGAGCTGCGCGCCCAATCCGTTCGCCTCCGCGCTGCGGATAAGCTGCCAGGCCGCCAGGGGCGGAGACCGCGTGGAACTGAACATCTACAGCCCGCGCGGACAGAAGGGGCTGGCTCTGAGCGGACAGGCTGGTCCCCAAGGCGATTGTGGCTTTGAGTGGGATGGCCGCGACAGCGCTGGGCGCGCCGTCGCGGAAGGCATTTATCTGCTGGAAATGCGGGCCTCGGGG
>JAGOIS010000026.1 GCA_017995495.1 Candidatus Cloacimonadota bacterium | reverse complement strand
AGCCTGGGAGAGGAAAACTCCCTTCCCGGCTCGCCCCGGCGATCAATACGGAATAAATACGGAATCAATACGGATGAAATCCGTATTGATTCCGTATTTATTCCGTATTGATCGCCGGAGGAAAGGGGACTCCGATTTTTCCCTTGACTGATTGGGGTGGTGCGCGGAAAGTTGCGCCAGATTGTATGTGATTGAACATCAATGGTTTTCGGCAGCCACATGCGGGATTGGCAGATCTCGATGCGGCAAGCCAGAACAAATGCGGTGATTTGCCCTTTGCTCCGCGAATAAATGTGCTAAAGTGCGGAGAATGAATTATCCGGCTTTAGCAGGCCGGATTTTTTTTGTTCCAAAGATCCGCTCAAGCAAGGAATAATGTTTAAGGAGAAGATAAATGCCAGCACTTCATGCCAACCAGCCCTGCGACAAGAACGAGTACGTGTTCACCTCCGAATCCGTTTCGGAGGGCCATCCTGACAAGGTTTGCGACCAGATCTCAGACGCGATCCTGGATGCCTTGCTCAGCCGGAATCCCCTCTCCCGCGTGGCTTGCGAGACCATGGCTGCCAAGGACAGGATCGTCCTTTCCGGAGAAGTTTCGGCCCCCACGGATGTCCAGATCGAGGTGGAGCCGATCGTCCGCAAGGTGATCACTGATATTGGTTACACGAAATCCGGCCTGGGTTTCGACGCCACCTGCAAGATCGACAATTACTTGCACGCGCAATCCGAGGAACTTGAAACCAACGAGGGAGCTGGCGATCAGGGCCTGATGTTCGGCTATGCCTGCAACCAGACCAAACACCTGATGCCGGTTCCGATCGCCCTGGCCCACCTGCTGATGGAAAATCTGGCCCAAGCCCGCAAACAGGGCCTTGTCCCGGACATCCTGCCGGACTCCAAATCCCAGGTGAGCATGCGCTACTGCGGCCGTAAACCGGTCTCGCTGGAGACAGTGGTCATCTCGACGCATCATCTGCCAAAAAACGAAACCGAGTTTGCCCGGATGAAAGAACTGATCGAGAGTTTGGTGATCAAACCCACCATCGATGAGATGGAAAGTGATTCCTGCAGCACCTTTCGGGCCGAGGATTACGCCGTGAAGATCAATCCCCGCGGAATGTGGAACGCGGGCGGACCCGCCGCGGACACCGGACTAACGGGGCGCAAGATCATTGTGGACACCTATGGCGGCTGGGCCCAGCACGGCGGCGGGGCATTTTCCGGCAAGGACGCGACCAAGGTTGACCGCAGCGCCACCTACATGGCCCGCCACATCGCCAAAAGCGTGGTGGGTTCCGGCCTGGCGGATGAATGCCTGCTGCAGTTCAGCTTTGTGATCGGCGAATCCGAGCCCATTTCACTGATGGTGGACACCTACGGCAGCGGGGCGATGAAGGATGGGGAACTGGAAAAACTCATCCGCGCCAGTTTTCCCTTGACAGTATTGGGAATCATCGAATACCTTGAATTGAGAAGGCCGATCTATCTTCCCACAGCCTCCTACGGTCACTTTGGCCGGGATGACGAAAGCTTCAGCTGGGAAAGGATCAAGGCCCTGAAATAGCTTTCCGGAGCGCTCCGCGAATGCCGGAAGGCCAAGCCAAAACATGGCCTCGGGAGAACTGAATGAGTTTCAGCAAACTTGCCAAACCTCATAAACCATTGCTGCGCTGGGAAAGGATCAAACTGCTGATCTTCGATTGCGACGGTGTGCTCACTGATGGCAGGATCATCTACGACAGCGCGGGCAACGAGAGCAAGAACTTCGACGCCCACGACGGCATGGGATTTCTGCTGCTGAGGCAGACGGACATCCAGACCGCCGTGATCACAGGGCGCAGCTCACCTGTGCTGCAGCGCCGCTGCGACGACCTGAAGATAAACCACCTGTTCCAGGGGATCCCAAACAAGCTGGAAAAAGCCACCCAGCTGCTGCGGGAATTGCAGCTGAACTTCGATAATGTGCTGGTGATGGGAGACGATTGGAACGACGTTCCGCTGATGTTCAAAGCCGCCGTTTCCGTCTGCCCTGCGGACGCCCCGGAAGGCGTGAAAGAGATTTGCGACATCGTCACCAAGAAACACGGAGGACGCGGGGCCGCGCGCGAATGCATTGAACTGGTGCTCAACCATCAAAAAAAGTATGAACCGGCACTGGTCAAATATGTGGAACAGATCAGTTGAACTCTTTCTGCTGCTGGCCCTGCTGCTGCTGACCGCCTGCGGAGAGGGCAATCTGGTGCTGCGGACCGAGTCGCTGAAACGCGGACTGCCGGACGAAACCAGCGCCAACGTCACCATCACGGAGTTTGACAAGGAAGGGATCGCCTACATCCTCAAGGCCGCCAAGATCGACCGCTATTACGAACGCCGCATCCTGAACGCCTATCAGGTGGATCTCACCGCTTTTGACCGGACCAAGGGAGGAACCTCCTCGCTCAAGGCGGACAGCACCATAGTGGATGACGCCCGCAACATCATCTTCGCCCACGGCAACGTGAAGCTGGTGGGCCGGGAGGGCAGCATTTCCACCAGCCGCCTGATCTGGGACCGCAACCTCGATGAGGTGCTGGCTCCGGGAAACGTGACCCTGGTGAAAGGCGGAAACATCTTGCGCGGCACCAATCTGCGCACCAATCTGAGCATCTACCCCACCGAAATGGACAATATCTCCGCTGAGGGCTATTTTGAAAAAGACTTTCTGGATTGGTAGCCTGCTGCTGATACTGATGCTGCCCCTCTGGGGGCAGGGCCGGGAAAAGATCCGCGTGGTCCATTCCGACAAGCTGCATCTGAGCAAGGTGCAGGACGAACAGGTGATGCGGCTGGAAGGCAGGGTCCACTTCTTTTACGGCAAAACAGAATTCCGCAGCGACCGCGCCATGATCTTCGACCGGCAAAAGATCGCCCGCCTGGACGGCAATGTGCGCGTGAACAACGATTCGCTCTTCCTGGCTTCGGACAGCCTCACCTATTACCGCATCCCGGAAGAGTTGAACGCCGGGGGCAAGGTGCTGATCGAAGAGAAAAAGAAAGGTGAGGTGATCCGCTGGTTCCGCTCTGATTATGCCATCTACAACCAACTCTCGAACAACGTGACCGTCTGGAGCAACGTGAATTCCTTCGACCGCGGGGAAAACGCCACCCTCAGCTGCGGCTATGCCTTTTGGGACAGGAAGAACCGCTATTCCTACATGATCGAAAACCCCCGCATCGACGTGGCCGGAAAGGACACGCTGAGCGTGAGGGCGGATAAATTTGAGTATTTCGAGGAGGAGCGCAAGCTGATGGCCACTTTCAACGTTCTGGCGCGCAACCAGGATTATGAGGCCAGCAGCGATTTCCTGGTCTATCTGCTCAAGGAGGAAAAAGCGGTGTTTCTGGGCGAGCCGGAATTCCGCAGCGAAACCGCCACCGCGTCGGCCCAGGAGTTCTACATCTATTTTGAGGACAGGGAATTGATCCGGGCGGAGTTGGTGGAATCCTGCCGGCTGGATTTTACGGAGGAGAAACTGCAGCCAAAGCTGAATTGGGTGACGGCCAACTATGTGAAGATCGATTTTGAGGACAAACAGGTCCGCGGCTTCGAGGCGGAGAATTCGGTCAGCTACCGCTACCGGCAGGAAAAGACAGACGAGCGCGATTTCTTTGTGAACACCGCGGACGGCGACTATCTGGAAGCCAGGTTCAACGCCAAAAACGAACTGGACTTCATGAAGATGCGCTCCCGGATCAAAGGCAGCTACAAATTTCACAACAACTCTTGACAAATCCGGCTTTCGGGGTATTATAACATTATATGGAAGCGCATAAAATTCAGGCTCAAAACCTGGTTAAGATATACGGCAGACGCAAGGTTGTGGACGATCTCAGCATGGATATGCACCAGGGCGAGGTTGTGGGCATCCTGGGTCCCAACGGCGCCGGTAAAACCACCACTTTCCACATGATCCTCGGCCTGGCCAAACCCAACCGGGGAAAAGTGTTGCTGGACGGCCGCGACATCACCCACCAGCCGATGTATCGCCGCTCCAGGCTGGGTTTGGGCTACCTGGCCCAGTCACCCTCGATCTTTGCCAAGCTCACCGTGCGCGAAAACATCCTGGCCATCCTGCAAACTTTGGGGATCAATAGAAAGGAACAGCTCCGGCGCTTGGAAAGTGCCGTGGAGGAACTGAATCTGGGCTCCCTCGCCAAACAAAAGGCCTACACCCTCTCCGGAGGCGAGCGCCGCAAACTGGAAATCACCCGCTCCCTGGTGACCAACCCCACCTTCATCTTCATGGACGAGCCTTTCGCCGGGATCGACCCCATCGCGGTGGCGGACATCCAGGATATCATTGCCAAGCTAAGGGATAAAAACATCGGGGTCATGCTCACCGACCACAACGTGATTGAGACTTTGAAAATAGTCAACCGGGCTTATATTATCTTCGAAGGAAAGATCATAGTATCAGGTTCTTCACTGGAGCTGATCAATGATGAACAAGCCAAGAAACTATATCTGGGAGAACGCTTCCTGTCCAATCCGTTCGAGCCGCGGCCATGAGCACCCTTGAGCAACACATCACCCTGAAACAAAGGCAGGAGCTTGCGCTCAAGCCCAAGATGCTGCAATCCCTGAAGATGCTGTCGCTGCCGATTTTGGAGCTGGAGGACTACATCAAGCAGGAACTGGAGCAAAACCCCCTGCTGGAACTCAGGGAGGAAAAGGACGAGGAAGAACTCGAGCCGGGAACCGAAGAGACCCCGGAAAGCAAGGAATCCCTGGACGATCCCCGCAGCAGCGAGGAACTCGGCCAGACCCTCAGCGAAGCCCGCGAACTGACTGAGATTCTGGACCAATGGAACGAATATCACCTCAACTACGAAAGCAGCCACGATGAAGCCGAGACCGAACAGCGGGAATCGCTGATCCGCTATGAAGAGGATGGCCGCGAGAAATTCCTCAGGCAGCTCTATCCCCTTTCCCTGCTTGAACCGGAGGTGGATTTCGCCTCTGAACTGCTCGACAATTGCGACAGCTACGGATTTCTACCGCCCCAATATGATCTCGCGAAGGCTGCCAGGCAGTTCAGTATTGGCGCCAAACGCGCTGAAGAGCTGCATCGGATCATCCTCCACCTCAACCCCAAAGGCATCACGGCCCGCGACATCGGCGAGTGCCTGCTCTCCCAGCTCACCGAACAGCAGCTGCAAAACCGCATTCTGGTGGGCCTCTGCTCCGACCAGTTCGAAAACCTCATCCACCGCCGCTACCAGAAGATCGCCTCCCATTTCGGCGTGGGGGAAGACCACATTTTGGCGATGAAGGATATCGTCGCCAAGCTGGACCCCAAGCCCGGCATGCGCATCCTGGCCCCCGGCCCAGCCTACGTCTATCCGGACATCACCATCAAGCGGATCGACGGCAAGTTTGAGGTGATCATCAACGACTACATCACCCCCAACATCATAATCAGCCCCCGCTACCGCCGGATGATCAACCGCGGCCATTTTGACCGGGAAACCCTCAGATTCGTGCGTGACCGCATCAACGGCGCCAAATTCCTGATCAAGAGCATCTACATGCGCACCCGCACCATGGAAAGGGTGGCCCAATCCATCATCAAGCACCAGCCGGATTTCTTCCAGCGGGGAAATGGGCTCATCCACCCGCTCACCTACGCCGTGATCGCCCGCGACCTCTCTGTGAGCGAATCCACCATTTCTCGCGTGGTGAAGCATAAATTTGCCGAAACGCCCTCGGGGATCTTTGCCCTGAAGGATTTCTTCAGCAGCACCGCGGGGCTCTACAACAACTATGAAGGGATCTCGCGCCAGCACGTGAAAACCCAGATCAGCCACATGATCGAGGGCGAGGACAAAAAGCATCCGCTTTCAGACCAGGACCTGGTGGAGCGGCTGAGCGCCGACGGGCTCAACATCTCGCGCCGCATCGTGGCCAAATACCGCTCCGAGCTGGGGATCCTGAACAGCCGTTTACGCAGGCAATAGAGGAGGTTTCTTGCCGGAATACAAAGTTTTGATCGTTGGAGGCGGGCCCGGAGGCTATGAGACCGCCATCCGCCTCAACCAATACGGCATCGATTGCGCCGTGGTGGAAATGGAGCGCCTGGGCGGGGTTTGCCTCAACTGGGGCTGCATCCCCACCAAGGCCCTGGTGAAAAGCGCCGAGTTCTACGGCGAGATGTCTTCCGCCGCGGACTACGGCTTTCCCCCGATCGAACCGAAGCTGGACTATTCCCTGATCTTTAAGCGCAAGAACGCCATTGTGGAACAGCTGGTGGGCGGGGTGGAACACCTGTTTCGCAAGCGCGGCATCCCAGTCATCAAAGAAAATGCTGTCAGCGTGGCCGCTTCGGACCAGGGCTATGAGGTTCGCACCGAGGCCGGAACGTCGATCAGGGCTGAATATCTGGTGCTCGCGACCGGCTCGCTGCCCAAAGAGCTTCCCGGCGTCCGGATCGACGCACAGAACGTGCTTTCCTCCACCGGGATCCTGGCCTTGGAAACACTGCCCCAAAGCCTGGCCATAATTGGCGGCGGGGTCATCGGCTGCGAATTCGCCTCCATCTTCAACAGCTTCGGGGTGCAGACCACCGTGATCGAATTTCTGCCCCGCATCCTGGCCACAGAGGATGAGGAGATCGCCAAACGCCTTGCCATGGCCCTCAAAAAAGCCGGGATCAAGATCCAGACGGGAGTGAGCGTGGAAAGCGCCGTCCCAGCGGGCCAGGGCTGCAACTTGGAACTATCCGACGGCAGCAGGTTCAGCGTGGACAAGGTCTTGCTCAGCGTGGGACGCGTGCCCCGCTGTGAATTGGACTGGCAGGGTTCCGCGCCTGAAGCCGAGCGCGGCGCGATCACCATCGACGCCCATATGCGCACCAGCCTGCCCGGAGTTTACGCCATCGGCGACGTGACCGCCAAACTGCCTCTGGCCCACACCGCCAGCAAACAGGGAATGATCGCCGCCGCCGACATCCGCGCCCGGATCGAGGGCTCTGACAATCAACATCCCGGGCTGGATTACGTCCAGATCCCGCGCTGCACCTTCACTCATCCGGAACTCGCCTCCGTGGGCTACACCGAGGCTGAGGCCCGTGAGAAATTCGGCGGCATCAAAGTGGGAAAATTCCCTTACAGCGCCAACGGCAAAGCCCTCGCCATGAGCGGCACCTACGGCCTGGTGAAAACCATCGCCCGAGCGGACGACTCCACCCTCGTGGGGATGCACATCCTGGGCCTCCATGCCGCCGAGCTGATCGCCCAGGGCGCGCTGCTGCTCTCGCTGGGCGCCAAAGCCGATGTCGCGGAAAAGGTCACCTTTGCCCATCCAACCCTTTCTGAAACCATAAAGGAATCCCTTGAGGATTTACAAAACCTGTCCATCAACAAAATTTAGAAGGAGGATCACACATGCAGATCACGATCACAGCCCGTCATTTCGAACTCACGAAGGCGATCAGGGACTACGTGGAATCTTCGTGCCTGAAGATCAAGAGGTATTTTGACCACATCATCACCGTCCACGTAACCCTGTCTCTGGAGAACAGCCGCAACATCTGCGAGATCTCGCTCCAAGCCTCGAAGTTTGGCCTGCAGAGTCAAGCGGAGGAAATGGACATGTATCTCTCCATCGACAACGCCCTCGACAAGATGGAAGCTCAGATCAAGAAACTGAAAGACCGTGTGACAGACCACCAGAAGAGAGCCCTCAAAGATCAGTTCCCGGAATTCTCGCGCGAAACGGACTTCCTGGTCAGCCCCGGGAACCGGGACCACAAAACAGTCAAAACCAAGCGCGCCGTGGCCGAGATCCTCACCCTCGAGGAAGCCATGGTCAAGATCGACAACCAGAGGGAGGAATTCCTCATCTTCAAAAACGTGGAAACCGACCGGCTGAACGTCCTGGTGAAAAGGGACGAGCAGAACTATAAACTGTTTGAACCATAAACAAGGCCCCGGGCTGCCGGATGCCTGATCATCCGGCAGCTGCCCCGGGCCGGGGATAGCCTATGAAATCGATCACCATCCGAGAGTTTTTTGACAGCAAAAAGAAAGACCTCGCCCTTTCCCTGATCACCGAACCCCAGACCCTGGACAAAAAGCTGGGTTCACCCCACATCAACCGTCCGGGGCTGGCCCTGGCCGGTTATCTGGATGTGTTCTCCTCCGAATGCTTCCAGGTCTTCGGCGAGGTGGAGGTGCGCTATCTGCAAAGCCTGCAAGAGGATCTGATGCTGGACCGCGCCCGCGCCATCTTCAAACTGGACATCCCCTGCATCATCGTCACCAAAGGCCTCACCTTTCCCCCCGCGCTGGAATATCTGGCCAACGACCTGAACATCCCCATCCTCTCCAGCCGCCTTTCCACCATCCAGCTCATCCAACAGCTCACCCGACACCTGCAATTCATCTTCGCCATGGAAAAGACCATCCATGCCACTCTGATCGACGTTTTCGGGCTGGGCATCCTGCTGTCCGGGAAAAGCGGCATCGGCAAAAGCGAATGCGCCCTCGACCTCATCCACCGCGGCCACAGCCTGGTGGGCGACGACATGATCACCATCCGCTACCTGGATGAACAGCTGGTGGGACGCTCCGCCCGCGATTTCGGCCACTTCATGGAGATCCGCGGAGTGGGTTTCATCAGTGTGGAACGCATGTTCGGTATCGAAAGGGTGCGCAAACAGAAAAACATCGACCTCCAGATCGAGCTGATGCCCTGGCAGGAAAATATGGATTATGAGCGCATGGGCCTCACCACGAACTACGCCGATCATCTGGGCGTGAAGGTGCCCATCATCTATCTCCCCGTTTCCCCGGGCAAAAACGTCTCCGTGATCGTGGAAGTGGCGGCCATGAACATGATCCTCAAAGGCGTCGGCTATGACGCCGCGGAAGATTTCAACCGCCAGGTGCACAACGAGATCCGCAAGCTCACCCTGAACAAAACAAACTCCCTCTCCCTGGATGCGTCAGACAAAAATTAAGGTCACCAACCCCCTGGGCTTGCACGCGCGGCCCTCCACCCTGCTGGTCAGGGCGGCAACCAAGTACCGCAGTGAATTTTACATCGAAAAAGACAGCATGCGCGTGAATGGCAAGAGCATCATGGGTGTGATGATGCTGGCCGCGGAATGCGGTTCCGTGCTCAATCTGATCGCCGACGGCAGCGATGAGGAATTTCTCCTGGAAGAGATCGAAGCCCTCATCGCCAGCGGTTTCGGGGAGTCCTGAGTGGCCCTGCGCGCCCTCAGTGGGATGGTTGTCCAGCCGGGTCTGATGATCGGCCGTGCCCGCAGGCTGGAAGCGCAGAAATGGGTGATCTCCCGGCTGCGGATCAAGGCGGAGGAGGTCAAGTCCGAGCTCGCCGCCCTGCAAACGGCGATCACCAAAGTCGAGCAGGAATTGGCCGATCAGCTCAATGCTTTCCAGGGAGCGAAGGAAGACAGGGAGATCCTCGGCGCGCATCTGCTCATCCTGCAGGACCCCGACCTCATTCCCCGCGTCCGGCAACAGGTTTCCGACAGCCTGATCTCCGCGGCGGCCTCAGTGCAGAAATCTTTCGAAACCGTTCTGGACCATTTCTCCGGCCTCGACGATCCCTTCTTTGCCCAGCGCGCGGCTGATTTCCGCGACGTCCAAAACCGCCTCCTGAGCGAGCTCACCGGCTCCCCTGCCGCCAGTTTGGACGATTGGGAACCAGACCAGATCGCCGTTTTGGAGGAAGCCGGGCCCTCGTTGGTCAGCTCTTTCGGCCGGCACGGGGTGGCGGCCTACTGCTCCGAACACGGCAGTTTCACCTCCCACGCCTCCATCCTCACCCGCTCGCTCAAGATCACCGCCGTTTCCGTCCTGCCCGGCATTTACGGCCAGGTCCGGGATGGCGAGACCCTCATCCTGGACGGCCTCGAAGGCAAAGTGATCCTGGATCCGGACCCCGCCACCCTCGAACTCTATGAGCAGTTGGTCCAAAAATACCGCCTCCAGGGCGAACTGGCCCTGCACGACCTGGACCGGCCCACCCAAACCCTCGATGGCCGCCAGATCAAGCTGCGCCTCAATCTGGACCTCCTCTCCGGGCTGGAGGTACTGCCCAGCCTCAAGGCCGACGGCATCGGGCTTTACCGCACCGAATTCCTCTATCTGGGCAAAGACGAACTTCCGCCTGAGGAACTTCAGTTTGAAACCTATCGACAGGTCGCGCAACAGGTCGCGCCCCACAGCGTCACCATCCGCACCTTCGACCTCGGCGGCGACAAGATTTCCCATCTCATTCCCTCCCCCCACGAGGACAATCCCTATCTGGGCAGCCGCGGCATCCGCTTCTCGCTGGGCCACGAGGAGGTTTTCCGGGTGCAGGCGCGCGCCGTGCTGCGTGCCAGCGCCTTTGGCCGCGTAAAGCTGATGTTTCCGATGGTTGCCGACCTGCGGGATTTTCTCCGCGCCCGCCAGATCGTGCAATCCTGCAAAGAGCAGCTCCAGGCGGAAGGCCTGGCCTTCGACGACCGGATCCCGCTGGGAGTGATGATCGAAGTCCCCTCCGCGGCCCTCTGCGCGGATGAACTTGCCCAAGCCTGCGATTTTCTGAGCATCGGCACCAACGACCTCGTGCAGTACACTCTGGCGGCGGACCGCAACAATTCCGACCTCACGCCCTGGTACGTGACCCATCACCCCGCCGTGCTCAAGCTGCTGCGCCTCACCCTCGCGGCCGGTCAAAAACACCAAAAGCCCGTCTCCGTCTGCGGTGAAATGGCCTCCCAGACCGAATACCTGCCGCTGCTCATCGGCCTTGGATTCACCGATCTGAGCGTGGGCGCCTCGCCCTGGCTGAGCTGCAAGAGCATCATCCGCCGCTGCGACGAACGCCTCACCGAACTGGTCCGGACCGCGGACCTGGACAGCCTGGGCGAGATCGAAAACCTCATCTACGACCTTCTCAAACCATATTACAGCCTGTAAGGAGAGCGCCATGCTGCGTTTCGAGCATTTCAACCTTTTGCACTCTGATGCCCTGCCCACCGCCATCCCCGCCGCCAAGGTGAGGGATTACCATTTCGCCTGCATGCAGGCCCACGAAGAGATCCACGCCGACCGCCACGCCAAAACCCTGGGCTTTTTCGACCTCCCGGAATACGACGTCGGCCCCATCGAGGATTTCGTCTCCCGCGTCGACCCCCGCTTCGACACCATGGTCGTGCTCGGCATCGGCGGTTCCGCCCTGGGCAACCGCGCCCTCTACTCCGCTCTCAAAACAGAACGCGCCCTCCCCCGCCGCCTCTTTGTG
The DNA here is from genome assembly GCA_017995495.1 of Candidatus Cloacimonadota bacterium. GTDB lineage: Bacteria > Cloacimonadota > Cloacimonadia > Cloacimonadales > Cloacimonadaceae > Syntrophosphaera. The sequence goes on along the minus strand of JAGOIS010000026.1, from coordinate 1,325 downwards.
TTCGACAACGTTGATCCCGTCTTCCTCCACGAGATCCTGGCCCAGATCGATCTGGACACCACCCTCTTCAACATCATCACCAAGAGCGGCACCACGGCCGAAACCATGGCCGGATACATGATCCTGGCCGATCTCATCCGCAGGCGTTATCCCTCGGATTACACCAACAGGATCATCATCACCACGGACCGCGCCAAAGGCTTTCTGCGCCAGGTGATCAAGGACGAGGGCTATCCCTCCTTCGTGGTGCCGGACAACGTGGGCGGCCGCTTTTCCGTGCTCACCGACGTCGGCCTGCTTTCCTCCGCCTTTGCCGGGATCGACATCCGCCAGCTGCTCAGCGGAGCGGCCTCGATGCGCCGGCGCTGCGAGGGTTTGGACACCTCCGCCAATCCGGCCTACCTCAACGGCCTGCTCCACTATCTCTACATGCGCGAGGGCAAAAACATCTCCGTGATGATGCCCTACTCCAATTCGCTCTACGACCTCGCGGACTGGTATCGCCAGCTCTGGGCCGAAAGTCTGGGCAAACGCCATGACGTCAAAGGCCGCGAGGTTTTCGTGGGCCAAACCCCGGTCAAGGCTCTGGGCACCACGGACCAGCATTCCCAGGTGCAGCTTTACACCGAAGGCCCCAACGACAAGGTCTTCACCTTCCTCAGCGTGGAAAACTTCGCCCACGATTTCACCATCCCCGATCTCCATCCCGACCGCCCTGAAGTGAGCTACCTCGGCGGCAGGAAACTCTCGGAACTGCTGAACGCCGAGCGCCTCGCCACCGAGATCGCCCTCACCCAGGCCCACCGCCCCAACTGCAACCTCGTTTTCCCCGCCCTCGACGAATTCCACCTGGGTGAGTTCATCATGATGTACGAGATCCAGACCGTCTTCACCGGAAAACTGCTGCACATCGATCCCCTAGACCAACCCGGGGTGGAAGCCGGCAAGATCGCCACCTACGCCCTCATGGGCAAAAACGGATTCGACAAGGAACGCGCAGAGATAGACAGGTATCTGGAAGGACGCAATACCCAGGACTGACCTTTCGTTCCGCCTCATTTCTCCCGGCGGGAAATCCTGACTCGTTTCCCCTCCGCTCCAGTTATCAATACGGAATAAATACGGAATCAATACGGATTTCATCCGTATTGATTCCGTATTTATTCCGTATTGATCGCCGGAGGGAAATGGAAATTTTGGCTCAGGTTCAAATAGAGTGGTTGCCGCTGCCTATTTTACGGGAGCGTCGCACGTCTCGTGTGACTAAGCTCCGCAGGAGCTTGATATTCCCCATTCGGAGTTGACTGCCAGGCAGGCGGGACGCC
>JAGOIS010000186.1 GCA_017995495.1 Candidatus Cloacimonadota bacterium | reverse complement strand
CGGCCGATGCCTTTGGCCTCCAGTTCCTTGATCAGCGAGGCTTCCGTGAAGCGCGGAGGCGGGGTGGTGAAATGCTGTGAACGCTTGAGGGCGTCGTGTTCCAAAGAGTCGCTTTTGCCGTAAGCAGAGTGGATCTGCGCGCCTTCGACCAGCATCACGTGGGGCCAAGCTTTCATGAACCCTTCTTCCACAACGCGGTTTCCGCTGGCGGCGAACAGGGCCTCGCCCAGGCTGATCCTGGCGGAGGTGTTTTCCAGCTTCACGGGCTTCATCTGGGTGGCCACAAAGCGCTGCCAGATGAGGGTGTAAAGCTTTAGCTGCTCTTTGGTAAGGCTGTCCGCGACGCTTTCCGGGGTGTGGAAGGCGTCGGTGGGGCGGATCGCCTCGTGGGCGTCCTGGGCGGAGGATTTGTTTTTGTAAGCTCTGGCCGAGCCGTGGAGTTGGTCCGCGCCAAAACGTTGGCTGATCAGAGCCCGGCAGTTATCCACCGCCTCGGCGGCGATGCGGACGCTGTCCGTGCGCATATAGGTGATCAGACCGGTGGTTTCGCCCTTGAGCGCTATGCCTTCATAGAGTTCCTGGGCGATGGACATCGTTCTGTCCGAGGGAAAGCCCAGGAGCTTGGAAGCTTCCTGCTGCAGGGTGCTGGTGATGAACGGCGGCTGGGGCTGCAGATCGCGCAGGGTGCGTTTCAGCTCGCTCAAAACGGCGTCGGCGGAGCCTATCCCAGCCATGATCTCAATTGCCTGGGCCTCATCCGGGATCTCGTATTTTTTGCCCTGCCACTTTTCGAGGGTCGCTTTGAAAGGCGGCAACTCGCCTTTCCAAAAATTGGCCTCCAGCCTCCAGAATTCCCGAGGCACAAAAACTTTGATCTCCTGTTCCCGCTCGCAGATCAGGCGCAGCGCCACGCTCTGCACCCGGCCGGCGCTGAGGTCTTTGGCGATCACTTTCCAGAGCAGGGGAGAGACGGTGTAGCCCACAATTCGGTCCAGCACACGGCGGGCCTGCTGGGCGTCCACCTTGGCGATATCCACCTCTCCGGGCTCTGAGATCGAGGCGGTGATGGCCTTGGAGGTTATTTCGTTAAATACGATGCGGTGAACTTCCTTACCCGCAATTTCCTTTTCCAGGACCTTGGCAAGATGCCAGGCGATGGCCTCCCCCTCGCGGTCGTGGTCGCTGGCCAGATATACCGCCGAAGCTTCTTTGGCCGCGATCCGGAGCTCGCCGATGGTTTTCGTTTTCTTCTTGTCGAGCTCATAGACAGGCTGGAATTCGTGGGCGACGTCCACCCCCAGATCGTGTTTCGGCAGGTCGCGCACATGGCCCATGGAGGCTTTCACTGTGAAGTTGCCTTTGAGGATCTTGGCGATGGTGCCCGCCTTGGCGGGGGATTCAACTATGATCAAACCTTTGTTCATCTTCTTTCCTTGGCGTCATTCGGTGTCGGCAAAGCGTCCGCAGCAATTCTTGTATTTTTTGCCGCTGCCGCAGGGACAGGGGTCGTTGCGCCCCACCTTGGCAGCCACGTGCACGGGGCGGGGTTTGCCGCCTCCTTCATAGGGGCCGGAAAACTGCGGGGGCTCGCTGGCGTTTTGCTGCGAAACCTGCAGGGTCTGGTCCTGGATGAAGGCGCTCATGTCCTCGTGCTGTGTTTTGGCGTTGTTGAGCAGGCTGTCCATCTGTTCCTTTGAGAGGATGTAGGTGGTGAAAACCTTGCGGGCAACGTTTTCCTGGATGCGGGAGATCAGGTTGTTGAAGAGGTCAAAACTTTCCCGCTTGTATTCCACCAGAGGGTCTTTCTGGGCGTAGGAACGCAGGTGGACGCTTTCCTTGAGCAGGTCCATCTCGTGCAGATGGTCGCGCCACTCGTCATCCACCACCTCCAGCATGCTGCGGCGCTCGATATCCCGCATCATCTCCTCCCCCACCTGGGCTTCCTTCTTCTCATAGGCCTGCATAACCAGTTCTTGCAGGATGCTTTCCAGCATGCCCTGGTTGAGGTGGTCGCTGGCCAGATCCTCCGGATGGATGGCCACGTTGAAGTTGTTGCGGAACCAGAGGCAGAGGCGCTCCAGATCCCAGTCCTCGGGATAGCTGTTGGGAGGAAGGTGCTCATTCACCGCGCGCAGCACAACCTCGTCAACCATTTCCTGTACCTCGCGCTTGAGAGAATATCCCTTCAGCACGCTGCGGCGGTAGGAATAGATCACCTCGCGCTGCTGGTTCATCACCTCGTCATATTTGATCAGGTTTTTGCGGATCTCAAAGTTGTGTTCCTCCACCTTTTTCTGGGCCCGCTCAACCGTTTTGGTCATCCAGGGATGGCGGATGGCGTCGCCGGATTTGATGCCCATTTTCATCATCATCGGCGCGATGCGGTCGCCGCCGAAGATGCGCATCAGGTCGTCTTCCAGGGAGAGATAAAATCTGGAGGTGCCCGGATCGCCCTGGCGTCCCGCGCGGCCCCGCAACTGCCTGTCGATGCGGCGGCTTTCATGGCGTTCGCTGCCGATCACGTGCAGTCCGTCCTGAGGCTGGCCGTAGGGAAAGCCCTCGGTTACGGCGGAATTGATTCCCCGGTAGTTTTCGGTGGTTTGGGTCACCACTCCGGCCCCGAGTTTGATGTCCGTTCCGCGGCCGGCCATATTGGTGGCGATGGTCACCGAGCCCGGCTCACCCGCGGCGGTGATGATCTCGGCCTCACGCTGGTGCTGGCGGGCGTTCAAAACGTTGTGGGAGACGTTCCTGCGCCGGAGCAGGCGGCTGATCGTTTCCGA
>JAGOIS010000185.1 GCA_017995495.1 Candidatus Cloacimonadota bacterium | reverse complement strand
CCCCAATCTGAACGAGATCGCTGCCGCGATGGCGGAATTCCAGAAATCGGGCAAACCCGTGATCGCCCACGCGGAAATGCTGGGCCAAAAGGATTACCTGCTCTGCGCCATGGCAGACAAGATCTACATGGATCCCTCGGCTTCCGGCGGCCTGCTGCTGGAAGGGGTTTCCAGCAACATCCTCTTTTACCGCGACGCCCTGAAGAAGCTGGGCGTGAAGATGCACGTGATGCAATCCGGCGATTACAAGGGCGCCGGGGAACCCTACACCCAAACTTCCCTCAGCCCCGGCACGGAGGCGAATCTCCGCCAGGCCCTGAAAAGCCGTTACGATCTGCTCCGCCAGGATATCAGCAGGCTGCGCGGGATTGACTCCACCAAGGTCACTGAGATTTATGAGAACCGCCCGGACCTCTTCATCGGCGGAAAGGAAGCCAAAAGCTACGGCCTGATCGACGACACCCTCACTTGGGAACAAATGCTGGCCCAATATAAGATCGAAGACGATGACCGCGTTTCCTTCTCAGATTACGCCTCCCCCGCTGAGACCACCTTGTCAGGCAACAGGATAGCGGTGGTTAACCTGAGCGGAAACATCACCACCACAGCCGGTTACAGCGCCGAAGGGGTGATCAGTGCAGGCAAGGTGGACAAGATCATGGACCAGATCGAAGAAGACAGCACGGTGAAGGCCGTGGTCCTGCGCGTCAACAGCCCCGGCGGCTCCGCCCTGGAATCCGAGATCATCTATCAACGCGTGAAAGCCCTGAAAGTGCCGGTGGTGGTTTCAATGGGCGGGCTCGCGGCATCGGGCGGCTATTACATAAGCTGTTCCGGGGATTACATTTATGCCGATCCCCACACGATCACCGGTTCCATCGGTGTGATCATGGCCCTGCCCGAAGCTGTGGAACTGGGCACTAAACTCGGCATCGACAGCCAGACCCTCAGCTATGGCAAATACGCGGGTTTTGGCAGCATCTTCGAGCCCTATGACGCGGACATCCTCGCTTCCCTGAAGCGCGAATCGGAAGGGGTTTACAGTGAATTCCGCCAGCGCGTGATGGAAAGCCGCCAGATAGGCCCCGAGGCGATCGACGCCGTTTCCGAAGGCCGGGTCTTCATTGCCGAGGACGCCCGGAAACTGAATCTCATCGACGCGGTCGGCGGCCTGGAGGCTGCAGTTAAAAAGGCAGCAGAACTGGCCAAGGTGGCCAAATACAGCGTGAGCCAATATCCCAAGCAGGTCAGCGTGTGGGAAATGGTCCGCCAGCAGGGCTTGTTCAACAGTGTAAGCGGCTTGCTGAAAGCACGTAACGCCAGCCTGGAAGAACGTTTTCTGGCCACCCTGCGCGAGACCCTCCAGCCGCGCCATTGGCTCTATTTCTGCCCCTTCGGCCTGGATTGAGCTATCGCCCAAATGAAACAAACTGGACCATAACCATGAGAAAAGATAAATATAATACCGAGATCATCGTGAACGTCCATCCCCTGGAAAAGCGGGTGGCCGTCCTCGAGGACAATAAATTGGTGGAACTCTTTGTGGAAAGGAAAGACAAGCAAAACATTGTAGGCAACATCTACAAAGGTTTTGTGAAGGACGTGCTGCCCGGAATGGGGGCCGCCTTCATCGAGATAGGGCTCGAACGCACCGCCTTTCTGCATTATTCGGATATCGTGCTTGACTTTCTGGACATTTTTGAAAACGAAAAACAGCGCCCCCGCTTCAATCCCAAGGACTCATCACAGATCAGCAACCTGCTCAAATCCGGCCAGGAGATCGTGGTGCAGATCCACAAGGGCCCCATCGGCAGCAAGGGCGCCCGCCTCACAGGCCAGATCTCCATCCCGGGCAAATACCTGGTGCTCTTTCCCAACAAACACAAGATCGCCATCTCCCGCAAGATCTACAGCCAGAACGAGCGCAACCGCATCCGCAACGTCCTCACTTCCTTCAAGGACCAAAACTTCGGTCTCATCGTGCGCACCGAGGCCGAAGGCTGCGACGAGGACGATCTGCGCAACGAATACAACGCCCTGGTGAAAACCTGGAAACTCACCGACAAACAGATCAAGAACGTCAAGGGCCCCATCTGCGTGTTTGAGGAAAACGCCCTGGAAAATTACCTCATCCGTGACCTCTTTGGGGAAAACGTGGATCGCCTGGTTATCGATGACAAGGCCTTCGCGAAAGGCATCATCCGCCATCTGGAGGACTTCTCCCCGGACCTCATCCCCGCTGTGGAGATATACAAGGAGGATTCGCCCATCTTCGACGCCTGGGGCATCGAGAAAAAGATCGACACCATCTTCCATTCCCGCATCTACCTGCCCAGCGGCGGCAACATCAAGATCGAGCAGACCGAGGCCCTCGTGGCCATCGACATCAACACCGGCAGCTTCACCGGCAAGACCCACTATGAGGAAACCATCAAGCGCACCAACGTCGAAGCCGCCGCAGAGGCAGCCCGCCAGATCAGGCTGCGCGACCTTTCCGGGGTGATCATCATCGATTTCATCGACATGGTCAACGAACAGAACAAACAGGAAGTCCTGGAAACCCTGCGCAAAGGCCTCAAGCGCGACCGCGCCAAAAACAAGGTCTACAACTTCACCGAGTTGGGACTGGTGGAAGTCACCCGCAAGCGCATGCGCTCCACGCTTATCGCCAAATTCTCCGATCCCTGCCCCACCTGCAACGGCAGTGGCCGCGTGGTTTCCAAGGACACCATGCTGATGCGCATCCATCGCTGGCTCGGCCGTTCGGACTACTTCATCCGCAACAAAAAACTGCGCATCGTGGTTCAT
>JAGOIS010000025.1 GCA_017995495.1 Candidatus Cloacimonadota bacterium | reverse complement strand
GGGAAACCGCCCGCGCCGGAACTGGTGAGCCAAAACATGTTGCTGGCAGATGTGCGGCTGGAACTCCGGCAGCCTGATTACCCCGATTCGCTGTGGTACTTGGTGAAAACCCGACCTTGGGTGGAAGGTGGCGAGGCCATCATGGTGAAGCCGGAATTTGGGCTGGAGACCTTCTTCGCCTATGTGCCGGTGTCCGGACCCGGCTGGCTGGAGGTTGTGGCCGTAAATCCCTGGGGCCTGGTATCTGATTCCCTATATGTGGCTTACGATTACGAGGAGCCTGGGCTGGAGCTGCTGGCCGCGCCCAATCCGGTGCGTAACAGGTTCTATTCCACCGCGCGCTGGTATTTGCCGGAAGGTTGCACCGGAACCGTGGAGTTAAATCTCTACAACTCACGGGGACAAAAGGTTTTGAGCAGGAGTTTTGTCCAATCAGAACCAGGAGAGGGAAACTGGCTGCTCTCGGCGGAACCGGAGTTCCGCAAACTGGGCCGCGGGATCTTTATCCTCAAGCTTAATGTTGGTAAAAAGTCGTGTCGGCAAAAACTCGCAATTCTATAGCCAAGTCAGTCTTGCGCGATTTGTGGATAAACTGTGGATAACTTTGTGGACAGCCGCCTCTTGCCGCATAAGCTAATGTTGGACAGGGAATTACAAAATGTGGATAATCCACAGCTTTTGTGGATAACCGCGTAGATAATTGCAAATCAGGAGATTGGACAAGTGGAGATGAAGCTCACGCGACTGAGTAAAAACAGAATGCTGGAACTGGGCAAATTGAAACAGAAAAAACAGCGTTTGAGCGAGGGCAAGGTGGTGGTGGAAGGTTTACGGACCCTGAGCCAACTGCGGGACTGGGGCATCGTTCCGCTGGAGCAGTATGTGCTGGAGGGGGAAGTTTCTGTCTGGCAGCAGGTTCCCACCTTTCAAATGCATCCTTGGGAACTGGCCAGGATCTGTGACAGCGAACATCCGCAGGGGATGGCGGCGTTGTTTGAACTGCCCCGCGAGCGAGAAGTGGATTTCCGGCGGGCTTTTTACCTCGACGGGATCAGCGATCCGGGAAATCTGGGCACGATCTTCAGGATCGCGGCTGCCTTCGCCCTGGACGCGCTGCTGCTGTCGCCCGACTGTGTGGAAGTGACTTCGCCAAAGGTGATCCGCTCCTCTTTGGGCAGCGTTTTCAAGGTCCCTTTCCAGATCATGGGGGAGGGCAGGCTGCAGGCACTCAAGGCGAAGCTGATCCTGACTGAATCCTCTTGGGGAGAGGCTTTACGGTCATGGCATCCCCAGTCCGGGGAGCGGATCGTGATCGTTCTGGGCTCCGAGGCAAGGGGTGTCTCGAATGGGGTTAAAGCACTGGCGGACAAGACTCTGCGCATCGAGATGGGGGAGGGGATCGAATCCCTCAACGTGGCTGTGGCCGCCGGGATCATCGCGCATCATCTCCACGGAGGGTGATCCGCACTTTATCGATTGACAAAATCAAGGCTCTGGCAAGTTTGGCCCCTGTAGAATTTTATCTTCAAGGAGTTAGCGTGAACATCATAAATCAGAAGACCGGCTGGATCGAAGTGATTTGCGGCAGCATGTTCAGCGGCAAAACGGAGGAGCTCATCCGCCGCATCCGCAGGGCTGAATATGCCCGGCAACCTATGCTGGTCTTCAAACCCGCCATCGACGACCGTTATGACGCCAATAATATCGTCTCCCATTCCCAGATGCAGGCGCCCTCCGTGCCGATCGCCAACCCGGAGGATATCCTACAATATCTGAAAGAAGACACCAAGATCGTCGCCATCGACGAGGCGCAGTTTTTCGACGCTTCGCTCATCGACGTCTGCAACAATCTGGCGGACAGGGGATTGCGCGTGATCGTCGCCGGCCTGGACCAGGATTACACCGGCAGGCCTTTCGGCAGCATGCCCCAGCTTTTGGCGATCGCGGAATACGTGACCAAAAACTTGGCGATCTGCGTGAAATGCGGCAACCCGGCCAACCGCACCCAGCGCACCGTGCACCAAGGCGAACAGATCCTGGTGGGCAGCACCGAGGCCTACGAAGCCCGCTGCCGAAACTGCCATGAGGTGCTGGAATGAGCTTTTCAAGCCGCTTTGTGGACCTGATCGCCGGTTTGCTGGACCTCTATTCGATCCTGATCATCATCCGGGCTCTGATGAGCTGGTTTATGCAGGACCAACACAACAAGTTTTACCAGTTCATGGTGCGGATCACGGAACCAGTGCTGGGTCCCATCCGCAGGATCATGCCGCGCCTTGGGGTGGACCTGTCGCCTGTGGTGGCGGTGATCCTGATCTCGGTCATCATTAGCATTTTAAAGAGAATAAGTTAGAGATTCGGGAGGAATTGTGTCCCTATTTCCCACAGACATACGCCATCAGGAATTTGCCGCATCCATGTTCGGTTACAGTAAAAAAGAAGTGAAGGAATACCTGGAGGGGCTGGCCACGGAGCTGGAGGATTATCAGCAGCGCCAGGAAAAGGAATTGCAACGCAGGGAACTGATGCAACTGGAGGTGAGGCAGGAAGCCGTGCAGGCTGGATCGGCCGTGGAAGAACTTAAAAGGCGGGAAGAACTGATCAGCCGCACCCTGGTGTTTGCCGAAAAAACCAAGGCCGACATTATTTCCAACGCCCGCAAGGAAGCGGAAAACATCATCCACGAGGCGGAACTCAAAGCCAAGCGCGCCATCCAGGAAGCCAAACAGTATCTGGGCGTGCTGGAACAGCAATACATCCAGCTCAAAGAGGAGAAACGCCAGTTTCTGATGCAGTTCAAGAGTGAGCTCAACACTTTCCAGGACAGGATCGAGAAGGACCCCCTGCTCACCCGTCCGCCGGAACACCTGCTGGATTCGGATTTCAAGCAGCTCAAGGAAGAGATCAACCCTCAGACCAAGCCGCCGGTAGAGGACAATCAGATCTCATGAAGAGCGACTACCAGCAAACCGCGGATTGGCTGAAACAGCGACTGCCAGAAATTCCGAGGATCGCCCTGATCCTGGGCACCGGGCTCAACGGCATCGCCGAGCAAGGCAGGGTCCTCGCCAGTATACCCTATGCGGACATCCCCGGCTTTGTTGGCAGCACGGCCCCTTCGCACAAGGGCAACCTGGTGCTGGGCGAGCTGGGTGGCCGAAAAGTTCTCTATCTGCAGGGCAGGTTTCATTTCTACGAGGGTTATCCGATGTCCGCGGTGGTCTTTCCCACCCGCGTGCTGGCCAGCCTGGGAATCAAAACCTTGATCGTAACGAACGCTTCCGGCAGCCTGCGCGAAGAGCTGGCCCCGGGGTCTATCGTCATGATCACCGATCACATCAACAACATGGGCACAAACCCCCTGATCGGGGAAAACGACGAGAGATTGGGAGAACGCTTTCCCAGCCTGAACCAACCCTACGACCTCGAATATGGCGAGGCCTGTGCCGCCATCGCCAGGAGCGAGGGGATCGAAGTGCACAGGGGCGTCTATATCGCTGTCACAGGTCCCAGCCTGGAAACCAGAGCTGAATGCGCGGCCTTCGCAAACTGGGGGGCGGACCTCGTGGGTATGTCCACCGTGCCGGAAGTCATCGCCGCCCGCCATGCCGGAATGAGGGTCCTGGCCTTCTCTGCGGTCACCAATTACAGCAACCTCTTCCACAGCCAGGCCCATTCCCAGGAAGAGATCAGGGCCAACGCGGACAAGGCCTCCGCCCACCTCATCACCGTCATCACCCGGTTTGTTCAAGGCCTGTATTGAGGTGGCGGATATTTTTATTGACATATGTGGCTTGATCAGATATCTGGAAAATTTGATCCCAATGTTAACAGTACAGGAGTGACCAATGGCGGCTAAACCATTGTCAGAGAAGAAGCTGAAGAAGTTTGAAGAGCTGATTCAGAACGAACTCAAGGAAAGCGTGGCCTACGTCGAAGACATCAACAAGGACCAGAGCATCGGAGCCCGCGAGAGCAGCGGAGATCTGTCGTCCTACGCCTATCATCAAGCAGACCAGGGCTCAGACACCAACCTGATGGAACAGACGGTGATGATGATGGAGCAGGAACGCGAGAAGATCCGCCTGCTCAATGACGCCTTGCGGAAGATCTATGAAGGCCAATACGGCGTTTGCGAGATGTGCGGTGAGAACATCAAGGAATCCCGGCTGGAGATCATACCCTACGCCAAGTATTGCATCAATTGCATGGAAAAGATGGAAGACAAGAAGCGCCGGCAGAAAAAATAGAGCATGGAAAGACCGAAGAAATATCCAGCATTCATCATCATGGCCGCCGTGATCGTCCTGGACCAATTGACCAAGTTTTTGGTGCGGAAGAGCATTCCCCGGGGAAGTTGGATCAGCGTCGGCGAGAAATGGCTGGGGGATTTTTTGCAGATCGGCCACCTCGAAAACAACGGGGCTGCCTTCAGCATGTCCCTGCCCAATCCGGCTTGGAACAAGGCGTTTCTGATCACTGTCTCTGTGTTGGCGGTGATCTTCATCCTCTATCTGCTCAGCCGCGCCACCCACAGGATCCAGGTGGCGGCATTCGGCATGGTGCTGGGCGGGGCCATTGGCAACAACCTCATCGACCGTCCCATCCTGGGCGCGGTGACAGACTTTATCAGTTTCGACATTCCCAACCTGATCAGGGGCATGGATAGGTTCCCAGTGTTCAATGTGGCTGACAGCGCCATCTTCTTCGCCATGTGCCTGCTGATCTTCGACATGATTTTTTTAAGCGGGAGGAAGGCCACCGGGCCGCTTCCCGATCCCGATATAAATTTATCAGAAAAGGAGCAATAGATGAGATATGTTTTAATGATTGTCCTGGCGCTGGCCGCCTCCGGCATGCTGATGGCTGATGTGCTCACATGTTATGATGTACAGTACACCACCCAGGCCAACGGTGACTCCCCCTACAAGGGCAGCGTGGTGACAGTTGAAGGCATAGTGGTGGCGGAGATCTTTTACACCGGCACCAGCACAAGCAACAAGGGTTTTGTGATCTCGGACTCTGATGGCGGACCCTGGAGCGGACTTTTGATCTTTACGAACCAGTACGCCCCCCAACGCGGCGACAAGGTTCAGGTGACAGGCACCATCGCAGAGTACTACAATTTCACCGAGATGTCTCCCACCACTGGTTTTCAGGTGATCAGCCAGGGCAATCCCCTGCCTCCGGTCACCCTGATAACCACCGGCAGCCTCACCGGCGCGAATGCCGAGCAGTGGGAAAGCGTGTTTGTGAAGGTGGAAAACGTGAACGTGACCTCCACTCCGAACAACTATGGCGAATTCAACGTCAATGACGGCAGCGGCGCCTGTCAGATCGACGACCAGTGCTTCCCCCGCAGCGGTTTTTCCTGGCCGCAGATGAACGTTGGCCAAAACTGGGCCCGCATCCAGGGTGTGGTGGATTTTTCCTTCGACTATTACGGCATAAACCCACGCGAAATGACCGACCTGGTTCAGATCGACAATGTTTCCAACGCCACTGTTAAAGTTCAGACCACCAATGCCGAGATCGACACCCCGGTGGACGTGAACATCCTCACCTCGCGCATCAAACCGGAGTGGGGGGTGGCCTCCTACCGCGCCTATATCCGCCTAGATCCTGACAAGGTGAAGTTCAACGGCATCAAGATCGACGACACCATGACCGCTTTCGAGCCTGAACACTGGATCTCCGATGCCGGCGATTCACTCGTGGTGCTCTATCAATCCCAGGAACCGATCACCTCGGCCGGGGATGACCAGGTGCTGTTCAAACTTGACCTCACACCCATCAGCTACGGGGAATCGGTGATCCAACTCGTTTCGTTCAGTTACGACACGACTCCGATCCAAGCCGTCAACAACGGCAAACTGCTGGTGCCCATCCGCAACAGCATCGCCTGGCTGAACATCACCAATCCCAACAACGCCCGCAACATCTTCAACCCCGAGCTGAACGAAAAGCTCAATATCGAATACGGTTGCAAGACTTCCACCACCGGGATCAACGTGAAGGCCATTGTGCGCATCTATGACGCTCAGGGCCGCCTGGTGGCAACACCCGTGAACCGCAACATCAGCAATGCCCTCGGTATTGAATCATTCCAGTGGGATGGACGCGACTATATGATGAACCGCCTGCCCATCGGCGTCTACTACTGCCATCTGGAAGTGATCGAACGCATCACTGGCCTCAAAGAGACCACGGTGCAGCCGATGGTCATCAAATCCATTTTGAAATAAGCTCCGGGAGACAGAATAATGAAGAAGATAGTTTTCATCACCCTCATCCTGATCCAAACGGCAATGCTGCTGGCTGTGTTCGATGACTACATCCCCTCGGCCCGGGCTCGTGGCATGGGCGGAGCTTACACCGGAGTAGCGGACGACGTGAACTCCCTCTATTTCAACCCCGCCGGCCTCGCCAACGTCAAGCTGGAGGCCCAGGTGGGCTTCAGCCAGCTCTACGGCAAGCCTTTCTCCGAGTTCAAAACCGCAGCCGTGGGTGCACAACTGCCCAAGAAACTGGGCACCCTGGCTATCGGCGCCCGGCTCTTCGACGTCAATTTCGAAGATGAACACCTGATGAGCGAACAGATCTGGACCGCCGGCCACGCCTTTAACCTGCAGAATGACATCCATTCCCAGATCAGCGTCGGCTACAGCGTGAACTACCATCGTCTGCAATTTATCGATGAAGATACCGACGACGCCTTTGGCTTCGATCTTGGCGCCACCGCCTTTTTGCATGGACGCACCAAGCTTGGCTTCAGCGTCAGCAATCTCAACCAAGCCGTGATGGGCGAATCCAACCAGCATACCCTGCCCTCCAGACTGGCCCTCGGTGTTTCCTACATACCCTATGAAAACGTGATCACCAGCCTGGACGTGAAGAAAGACTTCGCCAAGGAAACCGAATTCATGGGCGGCGTAGAAGTGCGCCTGTTCGAACCGCTGGCTGTCCGTTTCGGGGTTCATTCAAATCCCGCCACTTGGAACGCCGGCGTCGGCCTCAACGTCAAAGGCATCGAACTCGACCTTTCCTACTCCACCCACGCGGTGCTGCCCGGAACCCTGTACGGGAATCTTGGCTATAAATTCTGACAAGGAGCTTCCACATGCCCGGATTGACCTTTAAGAAACTGCTTCCCGCTTTCATCCCCGTGGCTTGGGAGATATTCAACCATTTCAAGCGGGATTTGAACCACAACACCAACATCAAGAAACACGACGAATCGGAAGAAAAGCTGGCGACCATTGAAAATCTGATCGTGAGAGTGGAAAAGAAAGCCCTGATCAACCGAGATGAGATCAGGTCGTTCAAACACAACCTCATTATTTGGACGGCGATCAATTCCGCTCTCCTGATCGCGATCATCGTCAAGCTCTTTTTCTTCTGATCCCCCGTCAGATAAATTGATCCCGGTATTCCTGTCCTCCGGGGCGGGCAAGCCGGGGTCTTTTGTTGCTCGGTGGATCTTGCCCAAGCTTCATTTTTGGTTATACTATCCCCAAAAAATAAACCCTATTAATTATAAAGGATATTGACATGGCTAAAACCAAACTCAAAGGCAATCCAGTGAACACCTCCGGCGCCCTGCCCCGCTTGGGCTCCAAAGCCAGGGATTTCCTGCTGACCGCCAACGACCTTTCGGATCACTCCTTGGGGGATTTCAAGGGTAAAAAGATCCTGCTCAACGTCTTCCCCAGCGTGGACACCGCCGTCTGCGCCATGAGCGTGCGCACCTTCAACGCCGAGGCAGCCAAGGTGAAAAACGCCGCCATCCTCTGCATTTCCCGTGATCTGCCTTTCGCCCTGGGACGCTTTTGCGGAGCCGAAGGGATAGAGAGGGTGATCACATTGTCCGAGCTGCGCAACCGCGATTTCGGCAAAAACTACGGCTTGGAAATGATCGACGGCCCCTTGGCTGGATTACTGGCCCGGGCGGTGATCGTGTTCGATACCGACGGCAAAGTGCTTTACCGCGAACTGGTGGATGATATCGCTCACGAGCCGGATTACGCTGCCGCGCTCAAGGCTCTCAAGAAATAAGCTAAGCTCTGTTGTCGGCCAGTCGTTCAGGCTTGTATTTCCTCTCCGGGGTTGAGCACCTGGCATTCTTTGCCCTGGTCGCGAACCCTTGCGGCGAAAGCCTGCGGATCGGTGTTGATCACCGGCCAGGTGTTGTAGTGCATGGGGATCACCACCCGCGGTTGCACAAATTCCACCGCCTTCAGCGCGTCTTCGGGACCCATGGTGAAGTTGTCGCCGATCGGCACCAGGAAATAGTCCACCTTGTTCATTTCGCCGATCAGTTTCATGTCACCGAACAACCCTGTGTCGCCGGCGTGATAGACGCAGATGCCGTCCATCCAGACCAGAACACCGGCGGCGAGGCCGGCGTAGCTGCCGTCTGGGGTCAGGCTGCCATGCCAGGCAGGGGTTAGTTTCACCCTGCCAAAGGGAAATTCGTGCCCGCCGCCAATCTGCATCGGATGTGGCTTTAACCCTTTGCCAGAAAGGTATCCGGCCAGTTCGGCCACGCAGATGAGCAGGGAACCGCAACGCTTGGCGATGGCCAGGGAATCACCCAGATGGTCACCGTGGGCATGGGTGGGAATGATGTAATCCGCGTCTATCGCGCCGGATTTCACCGGTGCCTGCGGATTGTTGTCCAGATATGGATCGATCAACACCCTGTGCCCGGCAGCGCTGAGCAAGGCAAAGCCGGAATGGCCCAAATATTTAAGTTTCATCTCTTTCCTTCCCATCGTTTTCATCCTAATTTCGGAAGTCCTGTCAGGCACGTCAAGCAATATCTTTATCCCTACGCGCTTGGATATTGTTCTTGACAGAAACCCGCCCTGTCTGACTTTGGTACAAACTTGCGCCCTTGGCTCAATTGGATAGAGCATCTGACTACGGATCAGAAGGTTGGGGGTTCGAATCCCTCAGGGCGTGCCATCTTTTTCCTTGCCAGCAATCGCTGGCTTTTTTTTATGGCCTGACCATGAACAGAGAAAACCAGAGCACTGCGGGTACTTGGAAGGACCTGCGTCAGATCTACGCCATCATGTTCCGCTATTGGCCCCTGCTAATCGCCGGAATGCTGGCCATGCTGCTCTACGCCCTGTTCAGCGGCATCAGCATCACCCTTGTCATCCCCCTTTTCGATTATGTCTTCAAACCCTCCGGAGGCGAGATCGTCCACGCCAGCTTGGGCGGCTTTTTCTGGGCCTTGGCTGCTACCTGGTCTTCTTTCTGGCAGGGCGTGGGTAGCATTTTTTCGCTCGGTGGCCTCAGGGGTTTGGTTCCGCTCTGGCATGAGATCCAAAAGCTGATGCTGGCCACTGATCCGCTGGTTTTGCTCTATGCCCTGTGCCTCTTTGTGGTGGCCGTGATCCTGGCCAAAAACGTTTTTTTCTACCTCCAGAAGGTGCTCTTCGTCCGTTTGCGCGGAAACACCATCCGCGACCTCCGCGAGGCGATGTTTGCCAGCTATATGGGCCAGTCGCTGGATTTCTTCAACCAGAGCCGGATCGGCGACGCCATGGTGCGGATGGTCAACGACGCGGAGATAGTGAGCGAAAGCTTCATCAGGTCCTTGCTGGAAGGCATCCTGGATATCGTCACCATCCTCGTTTACATGCGCGTCGCGCTGCTCCTCAGCCCCCGCCTCTTCTTGTATGGGCTGATTGTGGTGCCCTTTTTCACCCTCTTTGTGGGCTGGCTGGGCAAGCAGATCAAAAGGAATTCCCAGCGCATCCAGGCGCATCTTTCCACCATGTTTTCCGCTGTGGAGGAAGCCCTGAACAGCATGAAGATCGTGAAAACCTTTCGCCGCGAGGAAAGCGAGAGCCGCGATTTTAGCAGTGCCAATTCCGCCTACGTACGATTTTGGAAAAAGGCCCAATACTACTCGTCCCTGAGCATACCGCTTTCGGAGTTGAACACCGTTTTCACCGGGGTGATCGTGATCATCCTGGGCGGCAGGATGATCCTGGCCCCCGGCTCCGGTTTTTCCGTAGGTGATTTCACCGCCTTCCTCTTCGCGATTTTCTCTCTGCTTCACCCGATGAAAAACCTCACCCTGATCTATGCCGACGTCAGGAAGGCCACAGTCTCGCTCAGCCGCGTGTTCTTTGTGCTCAACCGCGAAGCGGATGTGAAGGAAGCCCCGGACGCAGTGGCAAAGGAGGGGTTCAGTTCGGAGATCGAGTTCGACCGAGTGGGTTTTGCCTACAAAACCGAACGGCCTGTGTTGCATGACCTTTGCCTAAAAGTTGCCAAGGGCGAAAAGGTTGCTTTCGTAGGCGCCAGCGGCGGAGGCAAGACCACCCTTGCCAACCTCTTCAACCGCATGTACGATGTCAGTTCCGGAGAAATCCGCATCGATGGCCTGGACATCCGCCAGATCAAGCTATCAGATCTCCGCAGCCTCTTCGGGGTTGTCACCCAGGAAAGTATTCTCTTCACCCGCACTATCAGCGAAAATATTGCCTACGGATGCCTGGCCGAGGTTAGCGACGAACAGATCCGCAAAGCCGCCCGGATCGCCCACGCCGAGGAGTTCATCCTCCAGCTGCCCGGCCAATACGATGAAGTTCTGCAAACCAAGGGCGCGAACCTTTCCGGCGGTCAGAAACAGCGCCTCTGCATCGCCCGCGCCGTGGTTGGCAACCCTCCCATCCTCATTCTTGACGAGGCCACCAGCGCGCTCGACACCGAAAGCGAAAAACTCGTGCAGGAAGCAATCGATGCAGCCACCGCCAACCGCACCGTGATCATGATCGCCCACCGCCTCTCCACCGTGCTTAAAGCGGATCGTATCATTGTTTTGGAGCGCGGACGGATAGTGGGTCAGGGCAGCCACGAGGAACTATTACGGTCTTGTTCCCGCTACCGCCAGCTCCACGCCGCCCAATATCAGGAATGACCAAGTCTCAAGCCTTATCCTCCGCTTTCGTTGACGGCCATTGCCATCTGGCCAATCTTAGTGTCATGATGCCTCTGAAGCCTCTACTGGCCGAAGCTGCGGACCATGGCATCAACCGTTATCTCTCTTCCGCGCTCACCCGGGCCGAGGTTCAATACCATCTGGACCATCCTGATCCCCAGATCATCTTCAGCGCAGGCATCCACCCCAATTACGACGACTGCGACCTTACCTTGGAAAACATCGCCCCCCTCTGCACGTTCAGGAAGATCTGGGCAGTGGGGGAGATTGGTTTGGACCGCCACGGCCCACCGCTGCAGCAGCAGGAAGAGATCCTCATTCCACAGCTGGAGCTTGCTGCAGAACATGATTTGCCGGTGGTGCTGCATATCGTTGGGCATCAACAGCGGGCATTTGAGATCCTGAAAGCCTTTCCCCTGCGCTATCTTGTGCACGGCTATGCCGGTAGTTTGGAGGGCTTCAGGCTGCTGGCCAGTCTGGGCAGTCACTTCACCATTGGCGAGCGAATCCTGAGACCGGACAAACACGCCCTGCTGCTGGAAATGCTGGCCACCCGGCGCTTCCTCGCGGAAACTGACATCACCCGGCATTATGTTAGACATAACGAGCCCAATCCGCTGTTTCGGCTGCTGGACGTGATCTCCGGTGCTTGTGAACGGGGCGGTGTCACCAGAGCGGACTTCGCTCGGATCCAGAATGACAGCCTCGCCGCGCTGACGGAGCACTCGCGTGGCTGATTTCGCCTTCAACCGCAGCGCGCTGCTGTTGGGCCAATCCGCTCAGCGAAAGCTGGGGAACGCCAAGATCTGCGTCGCCGGGCTGGGCGGAGTGGGTTCCTACGCTGTGGAAGCACTCGCCCGTGCGGGCATCGGCCATTTCATCCTCATAGATTTTGACGTGGTGAGTGTGACCAATCTCAACCGCCAACTCCTTGCCTTGCGCGACACTGTTGGCCAACCCAAGGTCGAGGTGATGCGGCGCCGGTTGCTGGCCATCAATCCGCAGGCGGAAGTGGTCTGCCATCAGGAGTTTCTGGATGCCGACAACCGCTCGGACCTGCTTGTCGGAGCGGATTTCCTCATCGACGCCATCGACAGCCTTGGGCCCAAGATCGGCCTGCTGGAATACGCCGTAAGCCAGGAATGGAAATTCATCACCGTGATGGGCGCCGGCAACAGGCTCGACCCCACCCAGATCCATCTTACGCCCCTTAGTAAGTCCCACAACTGCCCCCTGGCTCGCCGCGTGCGTAAATTCCTTGGACGGCGGGGCATCAAGGCCGATTTTCCCTGCGTCTGGTCCTCCGAACCGCCCCTGCGCCCGGAAGAGGATGACAGCACACCCGAGGAGATCATCCTCCAGCGCGGACGCCAACGCAAAACTGTGGGCTCGATCAGTTATCTGCCCGCCATCATGGGCATGTTCGCCGCCAGTTGGGTTATCCGAGAGATCATCAACCCCTGATATCCTCCACTTCAAATCTCTCTACCTACCGCAGTCGGTAGAGGAAAAGGAAGCACTTTGGCTCAATCATATGCTTGCGGGAAAATCCTTTTGTCCCTTCGCTCCAGTCACCCGGGATCCATCTCTTGCTCCCTCGGAGTTGAATTCCGGGCATCCTACAAGCAAGGGCATATGTTACAATCATCCAGTTGATACTACCATTCTCGTCTATGCTATTTTTCCGTGTTTGTTCATTTATTATCGAGGCTCTCTGAGCCTCTTCCCATCCACAGGCCATTCACTTCCCGCTGACATCCCAATGGATCAATGGGAACTGAAGGGGAGGCAAGCAAGAGGTGAATACGCCCAGCCTCAGGGCGGAGAAAAGGAGGAACAGATGAACGCAGGCAAGCATTTTCGGCTCCTAATGGGGGCTTCGTTGGCTGAATGATATCCCTCTTCATCCCCTGAGCGCGAGGGGGATGGCATTTTGCCATTATTTTCGCGATTAGTTCCGGATGGGGAGGGTCAGAAAATTCCGCTTGACACCAAAACAGCGGTTTAGAAAGTGACTTTCAGTGTGTAAAGCGGTGCAAAGGCCGCGTTGACTGAGCATAGAAATGCCTTTGTAAAGACAAATAGCTACTGAA
>JAGOIS010000024.1 GCA_017995495.1 Candidatus Cloacimonadota bacterium | reverse complement strand
GCCAGAAAATCGTCCGCGAAGGCCTTCACCCTCTGCCAGTCGCCAACCTCCACGCCACAGATGATCCGGAGTGGGGAAGAGGCGAATTGGCGCTTCAGCTCGGCGACCCTTTGCGTATAGCGGGAAAAGGAGGGCAGGCCAAAGCGGGAGAGTTCCCAGGGAAAGAGGTCCAGATGTTCGGTGATGGCTATACGATCATATTTGAGCTCGATCGCCTTGTTGATCAGATCCAAAGCTTTAAGTTTGCTATCGTAACTATATTCTGTATGAATGTGTTGATCTATTTTCACGGGACCGCCAGGATCGCCGCGCCGAGAGCTCCGGTGATCAGGGGGAGGGAGGGAACGCTGACCGGGGTTGCGAGTTCGCGGGAGAGGCAACGCGCCAGATCACGGTTGAGGGCGACCCCACCGGTGAAGACCACCGGGGGTTCAAAATCCAAAGCGCTGATCTGGGTGAGGACGCGTTTGGCGATGGAATTGTGGACTGCCCTGGCGATGTCCGCGGGGGAGGAATTGGCGGCGATCAAGCCCACGATCTCCGATTCGGCAAAGACCACGCAGGTGGAAGATAGGTCCAGGGCGTGGTTTGAACCCTCCGCCAGCAGGGAAAGGCCGTCCAGGGTGCAATCCAGCTTCAGCGCGGTCATTTCCAGAAAGCGCCCGGTGCCGGCGGCGCATTTGTCGTTCATCACAAAATCCCGCACCCGGCCATCCGCGGCAACGGTGATGATCTTGGCATCCTGACCGCCGATGTCGATGATGGTTTTGGCTTCAGGCAGGAAATGGAGCACGCCGGCGGCATGGCAGGAGATCTCCGACAGCACTTTGGCACCGCCCTTCCAGAGTTTGCGTCCGTAACCGGTGCAGGCGGCCGCTTCAGGGGCGGTCGTCCCGACCGCGTCGGTTGCCCTTTGCAGCAGGGATTCAACCGAGCGGAGGGGGTTCACCTCGGTGGCGGTCCAGTCCGAAAACACGATGAACTTTCTGCTGTGATCGAAAACGGCGATCTTGGTGTTGCGGGAGCCGATGTCGATGCCCAGGGTGATCATGTGAGGATGTGGCCCCAGTGATTTGAGGGTTGCAGCCAGTGGTTGGCCACGCGGTTGATGGTGGCAAGGTCGATGGACCTGATCCGCTGTTCGCGGTCGAGATAAAAATCCGGAGCATAACCCAGCGCGCTGAGGCTGGCGAGCAGCATCGCCTGCAGGGCCGCGCTCTCCACTTCGAAGCGGTTCATGCCGCACAGATAATTTTGGGCGTGAAGCAATTCCGTGGCGGTCACGCCGTTGGCGCAAACATCGGCAATGATCTCGCGCATCAGCCGGAGGCAGGGTTTGCGGTCGTCCGGATCGCAACAGGCGTAGGCGAACCAATATCCCATATGCTGGGTGCTGCTGTATTCCAGGCCGGTTTGATAGGCAAAGCCATACTTTTCGCGGATGAGGTTGAAGAGGCGGGAATCCATTTCGCCGCCGAGGATCTGGGCCAGAATGTGGAAAGCCGTGGTGTCCACGCGGTCCCTGGCTGGAGCGGCAAAACCGCCAAGGTGGATCAGCGCCTGTCCGGTGTCCAGTTTTTGGGTCCTGAATCTGGTCCGGCTGGGCTGGGGAGTGGGCGGAACCACCTCAGGACCGGGCGGGGTCTCACTGTGACCGGAAAACAGCGAGGCGATGAGGTCCAAAACCTGTTGCGGCTGTTCAGAGCTGACCACAGCCAGGCTGAAACGATTGGGGCGATAGCAGGTATGGTGCCAGAGGCGGATGGCCGCGCGGCTGTGAGAGGCCAGCTCCGTGATCGTTCCTGAATAGCGGCCGTAAATGCTGTTGGGGCCAAAGAGCAGGCGAAACCAGCGGAAAAAGGCCACGCTGGAGGGATTCTGCCGGTCGCGGCGGAGTTGATCGATGGAGCTGCCTTTCAGCAGGCGGATGTGGCTGGGCTCGAAGGCTGGCTGCCTGAAGATCTCGGACAACATGGTCAGGGCTGTGGGCAGCGCAGCGTGGAAACACTTGCCCCGGAACACGGTGGTATCGGTCTGATGCTCCACATTGAGGCTGATCCCGTGTTCGCGGCTGGTTCGCAGTAACTCGGCATAGCTGCGGGACCCGGTGGAATGGAGCATCGCGGCCGAGCAGAGGTAGTTCAGGCCCCTCTGTTGCGAGGATTCCGTGAGCTGGCAAACGTCCGTGGCCAGGGCGAAACCGCTGACCGGACGCCGGGGTTGGTGGCGGAGGATGATTTTGAGGCCATTGGGCAAAGTGGCGGTGAACAGGTCGCTGGAGTGGTGGCGAAGCCTGAGCTGTGAACCCGCGATGTGATCGGGGGAGCCTGTTTCCGGATCGGCCCGGAAAGGTTTTTGCCTGGCCTGTTTGGGCAGCGGGACCGTGAGGGTAAGGTCAGTCTGCTTCAAGGATTGGTGGATGGTCTGCAGATTGGCCGGCTGCCAGTGTTTCCGCACCGCGGCCAACACATCCTCCGGTCCGAGGGGCTGGATCTGCTGATCGTAGGAGTAGAGCAGTTCATAACCCGAGACGAATTCCTCAGCGCCGATCATCTCCGCCAGATTTTCCACCCCGTCAAAACCGTAGCGCCAGGAATTGATCACGTCCTTCTTGACCAGGGAAAGCTCGTCCGCTTCGATCGCGCCAGAGAGCAGAGCTTGATACTCCTGACGGAAGATGGACTGGATCTTGTGGACGTGGCTGGGGTGCATGGGGGAGACCACGATGGCGGAAATTCCGCTCATCACTCCGCTATAGGAGGACACCTTCACCGAGGAAGCCAGCTTTTCCTGCTCCACCAAGCGTTTGAACAGCCGGGAAGAGCGGCCGATGGCCAGATAGCGCATCGCGATCAGCAAGGAATCGCTGTCCGGATGAGCGTCGCACAACTCGGGTAAAACGTAGGCCAGATACTCCTGTCTGTGCTTACGCCAAAATTCCCTGACCTGGGGTGTTTGAGGCTCATCATGGCGGCCGTCGTAGGGGGTGGGGGGCGCTTCAGGGGATCGCCAGGCTCCAAAATGCCCGCTCAGCCGCTGCACAGCGTCAGCCCTGGAAAGGTTGCCCACCGCCACCAGGAAGGCGTTGGCGGGTTGGTAGTATTTACGGTGAAAGGCGCGCATGCCTTCCAGCCTGGCTCCCCTCACCGAACTTTTGGTGCCCATCACCGGGCGGCTCAGGGGATTCTGTTGCAGGGCCGAGGTTTGGATGTAATCGAAGAAATCGGACTCCGGGTCATTTTTATTCTGCTCCATTTCCTCGATCACTATGTCCTTCTCCATGGCCAGGTCTGCCCGGGAGAAGGAAGGATGGATCGCCAGTTCGGAGAGGACGAGCAAGCCCTCGTCAAGATACTCAGAGGGCAGAAGCAGATAGTAGCAGGTACAGTCAAAATCCGTGTAGGCATTGATCGAACCGCCCAGGCTGTTCACAAATTGGGTGATCTGGTTGTAGCCAAAGTGGCGGGTGGATTTGAAGGCCAGATGCTCCAACAGATGAGCGTATCCGGCCTCCCGAGGGTCTTCCCAGGCGCTGCCCACCCTGAGGTAGAGCTGCAGGCAGAGCACGGGATTGGAGTCGTCGGCGTGGAGGATGTACTTCAGGCCGTTGGGCAGAAATCCTGAAACGGCAGGGCGGAGGGGAAATTCAGGCAAGGTGGGGAAGATCCCGGCTCAGATCCGCGGATGGCGCCAGACCATCGCGTAGGCGTTGTGGTTGTGGATGGATTCAAAACTGTCCGCCTCCACATAGAACTCCAGCACTCGGGAATCGGCCTCCAGCCTGCTTGTCACTTCGCGGACGATGTCTTCCACAAAGCGGGGTTTGGCATAGGCCGCCTCCGTCACAAACTTTTCGTCCCGCCGCTTCAGCAGAGGATACACCGGACAGCTGGCGGCCTCCTCGGCAACGGCGATCAGCTCTTCCAGCCAAACGAATTCGCGGTAGCGGACCTTGAGGGTCACCAGAGACCGCTGGTTGTGAGCCCCGGCGTCGGAGATCTCCTTGGAACAGGGACAGAGCGCGGTAACCGGCACAACCGCACCGATCCAGAGTTCGTAGCTTTCGGCGTAGGAGGCGTTGAAAAAGCACTTGTAGTCCATCAGAGAGGCCATGCCGGAAACCGGGGCGTGCTTGGTGAGGAAATAGGGGAAAACGATGTCGATGTAAGCGGCGTCTGCCTTGAGGGTGGATTTCAGGTCCAGGAGCAGTTTGTCGAGCTGGCCGATGATGCTGTCCTGGTGATAGCGGTTGAGCACCTCCACGAAACGCGACATATGGGTGCCCCGCTTGCTGTGGTGGAGGTCCACATAGATGTTGAGTTCGCCGATGGTGGCTTGCGTGCCGCGGGCCTGATCGTCCACAACGATGGGATAATTGATCCCCTTCACACCCACCTTGTCGATGCCAATGCGGCGAGCGTCGCTCTGGGACTGCAGATCGGGGATGTTCATCATTGGTCGTGCCAGTCGAGGTCCTTCATGCCCATGCTCTTTAGCGAGACGATCTGCCCGTTTTCCTGATGGAAGATCACCGCGTTGCTTTGGGGATGGCGTTTCAGTTTTTCGATCGCGGTTTGCGGCGGCAGCAGGAAGAGGGCGGTGGAAAGGCCGTCCGCCCAGGCCGCGGAGGGATTTATCACCGTCACGGAGAAGACGTTTTCAACAGGCCAGCCGGTGTGGGGATCCAGAATATGGTGGTAGCGCCGGTTGTCATGCTCAAAGTAGAGCTGATAGTCGCCAGAGGTGCTCAGGGAGCCGTTAAGCATCTTGAAACTGCCGATCGTCTGTTGCTGCTGGTTTGCCCGGGGGTGCTTCACGCCCACGATCTGGGCGATGGACTGGCCAAAAAAGGTCATGCTGCTGGTGCAGTCGATCTGGCCGCTGATGAATTTGCCCGCTTGCATGAATTCGCGGGCTTTGTCCAGAACGTAACCCTTGGCCAAAGCGCCAAAAGTGATCTGCATGCCCCGGGGCAGGATGATGCGATTTTTGTTGAAGCGAACCCGGTTGAACCCAACCTTTTTAAGTGTTTCGCCGATCGCCAGCGAATCCGGGGGCTGGGGTGGAAGGGTGTCGTTCACCGCGCCCAGGGTGCTGAAGCCCCAGAGGTCGTAAAGCGGCTTGATGGTGATGTCGAAAGCGCCGTCGGTAAGCTGGTATAGGCTGTCCGCCAGGCAGAGCAGTTCATAGGCGTCGGCATCCATCCGCACAGGCCTGCCCTTGGCGGAATTGACCTGGGAGACCCAGCTTTGGGGATCGTAGTCATTGAATTTGGCCTCGAATCCTCGCATGTAGGCAAAAACGGAATCGATCTGGGCGCTGACGTTCTTGCTTTTCGATTTGGCGGAAATTGTCACCACGGTGTCCAAGAGGTCCGGGTCCATGCGCGTGTCCCGATAGGAGCGGTTGAACCAGGTCCAAGCGCCGTAGGCGATCACCGCCAAAAGCAGGAAGAGGGAAGTGATTTCCTTTTTGCTCAAGCGCTCTCTCCCTATTTATGGGCGCGGATGATCTCGTATTCCAGCAGGCGGTCCGTGTAATCACGCACGGCAAACCAGGACAGCGGCAGGGTGAAGATCAGCAAAACCAGGGCCAGGGCGGCGGCCACAAGATTGATGACCAGCAGGATAAGCACCAAAAGGTAGAGCTGCCAGCGGACCACGTGGAAATTCCGGTAGGATGTTTTCACTGCCTGCCAGGGACTCAGTTTCAGCCGTTCCATCAACACCGGGACCGGCAGGAATATCGCCAGGAAGTAATTGACCAGAACGATCCAAACCAGGCGCAAGATCGGGTCGCTACCGAATATGGGCAGGCCAAAGCAGATGAGGTGGATGATCAGGAAATACAGGGCCGCGATCAGGGTGAGCGCCAGATAGCGAGGATAATGCTTCATCGCCGCCTGCATCTCCTTGATCGTGATGGTGTAGCCTGGTTCCGCGCAGGTGGGTTTGTAGGGGATCAACAGCATGGGAATAAAGATGGATACACCCACCAATATAAGAAACAGGTTCAGGAAAAGGCTCCCTGTTGACTGGCTTTGAGAAAGATCCATATGACCGAAGGCATTGAGGATCAACAGCAGCACAATGATCGGGACCACTCCCGCCACGATCGGCAGGGCGGCGGCCGGGATGTTCAGTCCCTTCAGGGGCTTGTATTTATTCCAGGTTTGTTTGAGGCTGGCCCAGGAAGAGAGGTCCTTGGTGATCACCTGGGTCTGTTTTCCGCAGTTGGCGCACCAGAAATCGTGGGCGGCCAGACGCGCGTCACAGTGTTTACAACGCATATTCACTCCCAATCTTGTAATATATTTGATTGATTAGCATTTGGACCATCCACAGGACGGGCATTTGAGGCAGCCCTCCACATGTTCGATCGACGATCCGCAATCCGGGCAGAGGACAATGGAGGCCATGGCTCCAGATTCCCTTGGTTCAGCTTCCATACCGCTGAAGTTCACAGCCTTGAGTTCGCCCTTGGAGCAGGAATTTACAAAAGCTTCCAAAGCCTGGCCCACAGCGTCTCCGCAGGAGGTGATCATCTTGCCTTTGTGCCACATTGGCGACTGGCAGCGGATGCCTTTCAACTGGCGGATGATCGCTTCCAGCTTCACATCCGAGCGCAGGGCCAGGGAGGAAAGCCGGGCAATTGCTTCCAACTGGGCTGAGGCACAGCCGCCCACCTTGCCCATCTGCACGAAAACCTCGCAGGCGCCGCAGTCGTCGGTGTTGATGGTCACATACATGTGCCCGCAGCCTGTTTCCAGTCGCTGCGTCACTCCGTGGGTCACCTCCGGTCTGCTGCGCGGGGCAACCTTGCCTTCCTCGGTCTGCTTTCCACTGCTCAGCACCTGGTTTTCCCGGCTGCCGTCGCGGTAAACTGTGATCCCCTTGCAGCCGAGGTGATAGGCCAGCTCGTAGGCGATGCGGATGTCTTCCACCGTGGCTGTATGCGGGAAATTGATGGTTTTGCTCACGGCGTTGTCCGTGAATTTTTGGAAAGCCGCCTGCATGCGGATATGCCATTCCGGGCTGATGTCGTGGGCGGTTTGGAATACTTCCCGGATGGAGGCGGGAATGTCCTCAAAACCGGCAATCGTTCCTGCCTCCGCCACTTTCTCCAGCAGCTTTTCAGTGAGCAGGCCCTCCTCTTCCAAAGCCTGGCTGAACCATTTGTTCACATAGAGCAGCTTTTCGCCGTCCATCACGGTCTTCACGTAAACCAGGGAAAATTGAGGTTCGATGCCGCTGGATGTATCCAGGATCATGCTGATGGTGCCAGTGGGGGCAATGGTGGTGAGGGTGGCGTTGCGAATGCCGCTCTGGGCTATGTTTTTGCCCAGGCTGTCCCAATCCTGCTTCACTTTCTGGCGTTGGAGCTGGTTCGCGGCATAGACGGAGCCTGGGAAATTGGGGAAAGCACCCTTCGCGGAGGCGAGCTCCAGCGAGCGTTGCTTGGCATGGAAATCGATGAATTCCATCAATTCTTCTGCCAGGGCCACCGCCTCGTCGCTGGTGTAGGGCAGTTTCAACTGGTACAGCAGGTCCGCCCAGCCCATCACTCCAAGGCCGATCTTGCGGTTGGCCTTCACCATCTCGTCGATCTGGGGCAGGGGAAACTTCGAGCGGTCGATCACGTCATCCAAAAAATCCACGCTCAACCGCACCACCTCGCCCAGCCTGTCCCAGTCCACGCCCCCGTCCCTGATCAGCACGGACAGGTTGATGGAGCCGAGATTGCAGGCTTCGTTGGGCAGCAGCGGCTGTTCGCCGCAGGGATTGGTGGATTCGATGCTGCCGATGTGGGGGGTGGGGTTGGCGGCGTTGATCCTGTCCAGGAAAATGATGCCCGGTTCGCCGTTCTTGTGGGCCATGTCCACGATCAGGCTGAAAACGTCGCGCGCCTTTTCCCGGCGCACCGCTTTTCCGCTGCGGGGGGAGATCAGTTCGTATTCCTCATCGTTGACCACAGCCTGCATGAAGTTTTCCGTGATGCCCACGCTGAGGTTGAAATTGGTCAGTTCCTTCGTGTCCGCCTTGCATTGGATGAAATCCAGGATCTGGGGATGTTCCACGTTGAGGATGGCCATGTTCGCTCCGCGGCGGGTTCCGCCTTGTTTTACGGCATCCGTGGCGGCATTGAAGACCTTCATGAAGGAGATGGGGCCGCTGGAAACCCCGTTGGTGCTGCGCACCCGGGCATTGGCTTCACGCAAGCGGCTGAAGGAAAAACCTGTGCCACCACCGCTCTTATGGATCAGGGCGGCGTTCTTCACGGTTTCAAAAATGCTGTCCATGCTGTCTTCGATGGGCAGCACGAAACAGGCGGAAAGCTGCTGCAGATCATTGCCGGCGTTCATCAGGGTGGGGGAATTGGGTAAAAAGCAGCCGGAATCCAAGAGCTCGCGATAGGCCTTTTCCTTGGCCGCGTCTCCGCCGGCGATGTTTTTGGCCACGCGTCCGATCAGGGCTGCCCAGTCCTCGATCGTCTCCCCGGCGTCGTTTTTCCTGAAATATCGCCTTTCCAAAACTTTCAGGGCATTCTCGCTCAGGATCATCCGCGCTCCGGCAAGCCCAGGATCTCCCTCGCCTGGGCGGGTGTCGCGAGGGGACGCCCAATTTCATGGGCGATTCGGGCGATGCGGGCCACCAATTGCGCATTGGAGGCGGCGACCACGCCCTTGTGGTAAAAAATGTTGTCCTCAAACCCCACCCGGATGTGGCCTCCGTTGACCAGCGCCGTCAGTGAGGCGGGGATATGGAACCGGCCGATGCCCGCCACTGCCCAGGTCGCCGTTGGGATCTGCTCTTTGAGGTGATCCATCATATACAGGACGTTTTTCGGAGACCCGTTCATGCCACCAGGCACACCCAGCACAAATTGCACGTGCAGCGGAGTGTGGGTGATGACGCCTTTCTTCACCAGTTTGGCTACATAATCCACCATGCCGGATTCATAAACCTCGATCTCCGGCACCACACCGTAAAGCTTGAAAGCCTCTGCCAGCCGGACGATGTCCGAGGGATGATTGATGAAAACCTCATCTCCGAAATTCAAGGTTCCCGCGTTCAGGGTACCCATGTCCGGTTTCAGTTCCAAGGGCGCCAGCCTCTTCTCAAAAGCTTCGCCCACAGCGCCTCCTGTGCTGATCTGGATGATCACATCTGGGGCTGAAGCCCGGATCGCCTGCAGGGCTGCTGAAAATCTGCCGATGTTCTGGGTGGGCTGTCCGGCATCATCCCGGACATGAAGATGGATGACGCGAGCACCGGCCTCATAACAAGCCAGGGCGTCGGCAGCCTGTTCCTCAGGGGTGATGGGAAGGTTGGGCTGGTCCTTGCGCGATGTTTCCGCTCCGGTGATCGCTGCTGTCAAAATCAGGGGGTTCATACAAAATCCTTTTGGTGTTTATTCTGAGATGCTATTCGAACCAACTTTCGAACAGGCGCACCCGCTGCAACTGGCTGGGCTGCGAACCCAGGATGCGGTGGGCGATCTGGGCAAACTTGTCCTCGTTGTCGCTCACGAAAAATTTGTCGGTCCCTGCCTGGCCGTCGTATTCCTCGGGGAGGAGATTGCGCAGATACTTGGCAATGGCGTCGGCACTGTCCACCAGATTGATCCGGGGTCCCACAACCTCGCCGATGATCTTCTTCAGCAGGGGATAGTGGGTGCAGCCAAGCACCAGGGTGTCGATGTTCCTGTCCTTGTAGGGATCAAGGTAGGCGTGCGCCACCTGGCGGGTGGCCGGATGTTCCAGCCAGCCTTCCTCGACCAGAGGAACGAAGAGGGGACAGGCCTGGGAAAAAACCTCCGCCTCAGGGATGATCTCGCGGATAGCCTCGGTGTAAGCCGCGGAACGCACCGTTCCCTCGGTCCCGATCACCCCTATCCGCTGGTTCTTGGTGAGGCTCGCCGCCATTTCAGCACCCGGAGCGATCACACCGATGATGGGGATACCAGTGAGGCCCGTCAGTTCAGACAGGGCCACGGCGGAAGAGGTGTTGCAGGCAACGATCAGGATCTTGATCCCTTTCTGCAGCAGGAAGCGGGCATTTTGCACCGAGTATTCGATGATGGTGTTGCGGGATTTGGGGCCATAGGGCACCCGGGCAGTGTCTCCAAAATATATCAGATCCTCTTCTGGAAACGCAGACCGGATCGCTTTGTAAACGGTGAGGCCTCCCACCCCGGAATCGAATATCCCGATCGGCTTTTTCATCTCTTTCCTCTGCGGCTGTTCTTATTCTGACCACTTTTTTTATGGCCGCCCTTATAGTCAACTGCATTTCTGGGCCTGCCGCCCTTGTTTTGGGGTAAGCGCCTGTCGGAGCCTGAATTGCCAATTTTGGGCAAAATCGTGGCCAGATGCTGATGCGCGTCTTTGGTGTTTTGTAACTCCAAATATATGTCATCACTAACATCCATGATTTGAACTAAAACTTTGTCCATAAGCTGGTAGTAATCATTGTTGGAAGGGTTTACAAAGCGCATTTCCCTATCCCGGAATTGCCACTTGCCGCCAGGGAGGTTTGAGGTCTTGAGGATGGCGCTGACCGGGATCTCGCTGAGCCTCACGATCAGCCCGCTGGACTTTGCTGAGACCACAATCCCACTGAAGCGTTCCCCCACGAATTTCTTCATGTACGCCATACTGTAATTACGTTCGATGTCCCGCTCCGCTTGGTCGGCCCTAAGTTCTTGCTCAGAGGCCACATAGGCGTAGTGGCGCAGCGTTTCCGCGGTAAATCTGACCGGGCTGGTTTTCAGTATGGCGGCTTTGCAGAGGTGGTGGATCAAGAGGTCGCAAAGCCGGCGGATGGGGCTGGTGAAGTGGGTGTAGGTCTCCATGCCCAGCCCAAAATGGCGGATGTGTTGAGTGGAGTATTTGGCCTTTTTCATGCTGCGCAGGATGATGTGATCGAACACCCTGTGATAATCGGGTCCCGGCAGGGAGGTTAGCAGATATTGCATGGAGGCGTTCAACGAACCGCGGTCGTAATAGGGGATTCCATAGTAGGAGAGCAGCTCAGTCAGCTTTTCTATCTTCTCAGGGTCCGGGTCCTCGTGGATGCGGTACAGAGTTGTGGGGGAGAGCTGGGTCAGTTTGATGGCGGTGAACTCATTGGCCACCAGCATGAAATTCTCGATCAGTTTGTGCGACTCAGTCTCCTCCGCCAGATTGAACCTGCGGATCAAGCCTTCGTCGTCATACTCGTATTCCAGCTCCGGCAGGTCGAAAAAGATGTAGCCTTCCGCCAGGCGTTTCCGGGACAGCACTGCCGACAGCTTGCGTGCTTCTGAAAGGGTTTTCACCAGATCTTCCGGAAGATCGCTGGCGCCACCTGCGAACAAAACGTCGACCTGCTCATAACTGAGCCGGTGGTTGCTGCGGATCACTGTTTCCGCCAGCTTTTGGTTCAGGATCCTGCCGCTTTGGTCAAACTCCGTGATCACGCTCAGGGTTAGTTTATCCTCATCCGGACGCAGGCTGCAAACTTTGTTGGAAAGGAGTTCCGGCAGCATGGGGATCACTTTCTTGGGGAAGTAGAAGCTGTTGCCTCGAAGGGCGGCTTCCTCAAAGATGGCGCCTCCAGGTTTCACGTAGTGGGCAACGTCGGCTATGTGCACATAGAGGCGCCAACCCTTGGCCGTGGTTTCCAGGGATATGGCGTCGTCGAAGTCTTTGGCGGAGGCAGGGTCGATCGTGAAGGTGAAAAGCTCCCGCAGGTCCAGGCGGTTACTGAATTCCTCCGGCCTGATCTCCTGTGGGATCTGCTGGGCTTCTGCCAGCACCTCCTCAGAAAACTCCAGGGGAAGCTGATACTGCCTGATCACGGCCATCAATTCCACCTGCGGGTCTCCCGAGGGTCCCAGGATCTCGATCACGTTGCCCACGGGCATTTTGCCCAACACCGGGTTACCCCAGTTGCTCACCTGCAAGACCACCTTTTCGCCTTCCTTGGCTGCTCCGGGATCGGTTACTTCGAACCAGTTGTGGATCTTCAGGTTGCTGCTGATGAAGATCAGGCGCTGGCCGCTGTATCTGATGTCTCCAGCCAGGATCTCGTTGGCCCGCTTCACGATCTTGCGGACGTAGGCGCGATCCGCCTTGCCCTTGCGAAAGATCGGTTCGATATTGACTATATCCCCGTGATAGGCGTTCAGGGTGTCTTCCGCGCTGATGAAGAAATCACCTTTTTCGGTTCTCACAAAGGCGAAGGAGAGGTTTTTGGCCAGGGGCGTGGCGTCGAAAACACCCTCCAGGAGTTTGGGATTCAGGGGTGCTTCGGCTGCCGGGGTGGTTTCAGGATTTTTGATGATCAGGCTGAACTTGCGGCTCTTTTTGGCTAGAGTTCCTTCCACCATCATCTCCTGCAGTGTTTCCGAAAGCAGGGATTTTTCCTTTTTGGTGAGTTGCAGCTCAACCACCAGTTCATTGTAGGACAATGGCTTGTTGAAATTGCGCGAAAACAGGTCGATGACCCGCTCGCTGATATGTTCGTTGTTCAATGTGTAACCTCAGTATTGTTTACCGATCTTCCGGGTGAGGATCTCGGTGAGTTGTTCTTTTTCCGCCTGGGACTTGGAATAGCGCAACGACTGCCCCCTGAAGGCATCCAGCCGTCTGGGCAGTTTGAAGGTGCTGAGCGTCATACCGCGCTTGTCGCTGTAAAAACAGCCGAAATCCGTGTAACGGCGGGTTATCTTCAAAAAAAGATAGTAGATGACTATCTCGTATTCATATAGATAGTAGGTGGTGGGGATGAAGTAGGGGAGAAGGTTGCCCAAAACCAACAGCATTCCCAGAAAGTAGAACCACGGCTGCTGCCACTGTTTCACGGCCAGATTCCATAAAAACCAAGCCAGAAAGATCAGGAAAGCCATCAACAGCACGGAGGTTTTGGGCCTCTCCATAAATGGCCAGGAACGCCAGTTCAACAGGGGTTCAGGCGACATTCTGCACGATCTCCCGGCATTTTTCCACCTCTTCCTTCAGGTTGAGGATATACGGATAGGTTTTGGCCGTGGAGAACTTCGAACCCAGAGTGTTGGCCTCGCGCT
>JAGOIS010000023.1 GCA_017995495.1 Candidatus Cloacimonadota bacterium | reverse complement strand
TTGGGGCGGTTGGCGAAGCTCTCTTTATGATGCCCTTTGGTATAATATATCTCTCTCATATAAATGAAATTGCGATCATGTAACTAAAGCTTTGTCTTCAAACATATCTACTATCATCTTGTAAAACAGATGAATGGGAAATCCCATCACGTTGAAATAGCAACCCTGGACGCGGCGGATGAACTGGGAGCCGTAGCCCTGGATCCCGTAGGCGCCGGCCTTGTCAAGCGGTTCCCTGGTGGCCACGTAGGCTTGGATCTCGCGGGCGGAGAGGGGGGCAAACTCCACCAGGCTGCTTTCGTAGCGGGTTGTGCAAACCTTGCGCCAGCAGAGGCAGAGGCCTGTATAGACCTTGTGTTTACGGCCTGCCAGCCTGGCCAAATATTCGCCGGCCTGGCCTGGATTTGCCGGCTTGCCCAGGATCTCGCCAGCCAGCACGACGATGGTATCCGCGCCCACCACCAGGGTTTCCCCGTCCATTTTGCCGGCAATGGCCTGGGCTTTGTTGCGGGCATGGCGCATGGCCTGAAGGTAGGGTTTATCCGCCGTGATGGGTTCATCGATCCTGGCGGGGATGATCAGGGGGGTGAGGCCGAGCATTTTCAGCAGGGCCTCGCGTCTGGGGCTGGCAGAGGCCAGGACGATTTTTTTATCTGACAAAAGCTTGTGGATCATACGCTTGTTCCTTGGTCTCCAGATGCTGGACAGGCTGAAACAGTCAACATTTTTCTTGCCCGGCAAAAAAAAGGCTTGCCTGAAAAAGCGGCTTCTGAAAAGCTTGTATTCAACAAAAAATATCTGTTCCAGGAGGATAAAAATGGAACGCGTACACAACTTCAACGCAGGACCGGCGGTGCTTCCGGAGGAAGTGCTCCGCGAAGCCCAGGCCGACCTGTTCAACTACAAGGGCATGGGACTCTCCGTGATGGAGATGAGCCACCGCAGCAAGGAATACCAGGCCATCATCGACGAGACCACTGCCGCCGTGAAGCGGATCTACGCCCTCGGCGACGATTACGAGGTGCTCTTCCTGCAGGGCGGGGCAAGCCTCCAGTTCCTGATGGTGCCGATGAATTTTGCCTTTGAGGGCAAGGAAGCGAACTACATCAACACCGGCGTGTGGTCCAAAAAAGCCATCGCCGAAGCCAAAAAAATAGGCAAAACCGTGCATGTGGCCGCCACCAGCGAAGACCGCAATTTCTGCTACATTCCCAAAACCTGGCAGCTTTCCGCCAACCCCGCCTATCTGCACATCACCACCAACAACACCATCTTCGGCAGCGAATGGAAAACCGATCCCAACGTTCCCGCGGGCCTACCCCTCATCGCGGACATGTCCTCAAACTTCATGAGCAAGCCCATCGAGGCCCGCAAATACGACCTGATCTATGCGGGCGCGCAGAAGAACGTCGGCCCCTCCGGAACAGCGGTGGTGATCATCAAAAAGAGCCTGCTGGAAAAGGCCATTCCCGGCCAGCCCTCCATGCTGGACTACCAGTTGATGGCCAAAAACGGCTCCATGTACAACACACCGGCCACCTTCACCATCTACATGATCGGCTTGGTGCTGAAGTGGATCGAGGATTTCGGCGGGCTGAAGATGATCGAGCAGAACAACATCGCCAAGGCAAAGTACATATATGACGCCATCGACTCCTCCGAAGGCTATTACAAGGGCACTGTGGACAAGGAAGACCGTTCCCTGATGAACATCACCTTCCGCCTGGCCACCGAGGACCTGGAGGCCCTTTTCATCTCCGAAGCCAAAAAGAATGGCATGATCGGCCTCAAGGGCCACCGCGACGTGGGTGGCTGCCGTGCCAGCACCTACAATTCCCTGCCTCTGCCGGCGGCTCACGCCCTCGCTGAGTTCATGCGTGAATTCCAGAAGCAGCACGGTTGAACCCATCCGACCGAATGTTTGGATACAAGGCGGGGGGGAAGCCTCCCGCCTTGTTAGATTGACCTTGGGAGCAAAATGTCCATAATGAACCTGTTGTTGCGAGGCGGGATCCTGATGTATGTGTTGGTGCTGGTTTCGGTGGCCGTGCTGGCCATCGTGCTGGAAAAATACCGCCAGGTGTCCCGCGTGCGTAAGGCCAATGAAAAACTCAGCCATTACCTGGCCCAGCAGGACAAGCTGGAAAACGTCCGTGCCGTTCTGAGGATCCACGGGCTCGGCAGTCCCCTGGGCATCATGCTCGACAAGCTCTACAACGCCCACACCCAGGATCCCAGGCTGCTGGAAAACAGCATGGAATCCGCCGCCAATATGGAACTCCACAAACTCGAGAAAGGCATGGGCTGGCTGGCTACGCTCTCCGCGATTGCGCCCCTGATCGGCTTTCTGGGCACGGTGATGGGCATGGTGAGCGTGTTCATGAACATCCAGGGCCAGGGCCAGAACAGCGTGGACATCAACACCCTGGCCGGAGGCATCTGGCAGGCGTTGCTCACCACGGTGGGGGGGTTGGTGGTGGGCATCCCGGCCATCATTTTTCACAACGATCTGGTGCAACACATGGAAAACATCGCCAAAGAGATGCAGAGCCAGGCCATCGAACACGAGATCAGATTTCAGAAAATAGGGGAACAACCCAAGGCATGAAACTGGAAATCTCCAAAAAGAAGATCAGCAGCACAGTCCTCATTTCTATGACCGACGTGATCTTCCTGCTGCTCATTTTCCTTTTGATCGCCTCCAATTTCGCCGCCCAGACCGGCCTGCCCTTCAAACTGCCCGGATCCGCCTCCCAGGAACGCCAGACCCGCCAGATACTGCATATCCAGTATCTGGACGACGCCAACATCGTGTTTTTGGACCAAACCCATACGCTGGCCAGCCTCGGAGCGGCGCTGCGGGCGGAGTTCGTGAGTTCCGATCAGGTGGTGCGGCTCTCAGCGGAGAAGTCCACTCCCCTGCAAAACATCATATCCCTCATGGATGTGGTGCGCGAAGCCGGATTTGAGCGGGTTTTCGTGGCCACCGAGCCGGTGGGCGCGCCATGATCGCCCTGCCCCGGTTGAACTACCGGCCCCTGGCGATCTCGCTGCTCCTGCACGCTTTGCTGCTGGTGCTGCTGTCCCTGTATGTGATCAAACCCATGCTGGCGCCGCGCTGGTATGAGTTTGATCTGGCGCCGCCGGAAGTGGCGATGGACGAGGCCTCCACCTTCCCGGGAGCTGTTTCGGCCGGCACCCGTGCCAACACAGGCAGGGCTGCCTCAGCCCGGGAAAGGCGGCAAACAAAGGCCAGCCAACCCCAACCAGCAGCGGTGAAGGGCGCGGAAACCTCCCCCGCCACCAGCGAACTGCTGGAGACGCCTGCCCTGGTCGGGGCCAGGTCAACCCCCCCTGCTGATTTGCCCCACAACCCCCTCAACCCCCTCCGCGGGATCCCCACCGGACGCGGGAATTCCGGCGGCAGGCCGGTCGGCAGCCTGAATTACTCACTCAGCGGAGGCCAGGTGAGCTTTCTTCTTCCCACGGGCTACAAACACGATCTTGGCGCCACGGGCAGCGCCACCCTGAAATTCCGGCTGGACCAATACGCCCGCCCTGTTCCCGGCAGCATCGAAGCCATGGAGCAGAGCGGCCCGAGGTTTTTCGAGGAGGGCAAAAAGGTCCTCCAGCAAGGCAAATTCAGCTTCACCGGCGTCCCCGCTGAAGGCGCCGAATACACCATCACCTTCAACTTCGTGCTCTGACACATGGCCGACACCCTCCAATTTCCTCCCAATTTCCAGGTTCCCGCGCTGATGGGCATCCTCAACGTCACGGACGATTCTTTTTCCGACGGAGGCGAATCCTCCACCCTGGAGAGCGCAATGTCCAGAGCGGCCAGGCTGGTGGAGGAGGGCGCTGATATTCTGGATATCGGCGGCGAATCCACCCGTCCCGGCGCCAGGCCAGTTCCGGTGGAGGAAGAGCTCAGGCGGGTGATCCCCGTGCTGCGCGAGGTCCGCGGGCGTTGGCGGGAGTTGGTGGTTTCCATAGACACCCGCAACAGCGCCGTCGCCAGGGAGGCGATCGCCCTCGGAGCCGGCATTATCAACGACATTTCCGCCCTTGGCCACGATCCGCGGATGGCGGAGGTGGTGGCCGCCGCCCCCGGGGTGAAGCTGATCCTGATGCACATGCAGGGCCAGCCCGAGACCATGCAGGACAACCCCGCGTATGAAGACCTGTTGGCGCAGATCGACGCGTTTTTCACGGATCGGATCGCCTTGGCCATGGAACAAGGGATTTCCCGGCATAACCTGCTCCTCGATCCCGGGATCGGCTTTGGCAAGACCCCGGAGCACAATTTCCGCCTCCTGGCTTCGCTGCAAAGGTTCAGGGCCCACGCCCTGCCTCTGGTGGTGGGGGCGTCCCGCAAGCGCTTCATTGCCGCGGTGGACCCCTCCGAACCCAGGGACAGGATCGGCGGAACCCTGGCCGCGGCTGTCATGGCGGCCTGGCAGGGGGTGGAGGTGTTGCGGGTGCACGACGTGAAGGCCCACCGCCAGTTTTTCTCCGTTTTGCAGGCTGTTTTCAAGGAGACCTGACATGGAAGTTCTGATCCCCAAGTTCGCCGATCTGGTGGACATTTTCATCATCGCCTTCCTCATTTATCAGGGCCTGAACATTCTCCGGCGTGGGGGGGGCTGGCAGGTGCTGGCGGCGGTGCTGTTCATGATTGTCTTCTCGACCGTGGCGGAGGCGCTCAACCTGAAGATGGTGACCTCGGTGCTGAGGTCCATCCGCAGTTTCTGGGTGCTGGCCCTGGTGATCATTTTTGCCCCGGAGATCCGCGCCCTGCTTTCCCGGATCAATCTCTCGCGGGAACTCAACCTGAGCCTCCGCAAGAAGGAAAGCAACTCGTTTTACATGCCGCTCATCGACGCCGTCTCATCGATGTCCTTCCGCAAGACCGGGGCGCTGATCGTGATCGAAAACCGCCGCAAACTCAACGAATACATTCACAGCGGCGAGACGATCGACGCCACCATGTCGCTGCGCCTCATCCTCACCATCTTCAATCCCCGCTCCGCCCTCCACGACGGCGCCATCATCATCCGGAACGACCGCATCATGGCCGCCAAGGTGGTGCTGCCGCTTTCCAAAAAACCCGAGCACGTCAAGCGCTTCGGCACCCGCCACCTCGCGGGGATAGGCATCACAGAACTCACGGACGCCATCGCCATCATCGTTTCCGAGCAGAATTCCCAGATCTCGGTGGCCAGGAACGGTGAGATCAAGGTGAATGTGGCCTACGAAGAACTTTTACAGATCATCACCGACGCCACATCATGAACCAAGGAGAATGATCCCCATGGCAACTGCACCCATCCTGATCGGCATCACGGGCAACATCGGCAGCGGCAAGAGCGCTTTTTGCCGGCTGCTGGAACAGCAGGGCTATAAAGTTGTGTTCGCGGACGAGGTCGCCCAGCGCCAGCTGGACGCTCCCGACAGCATTCAGCAGATCACGCGCAGATGGGGCAAAGAGGTGGCGTCTGAGGGCAGGGCGGACCGCAAAAAGATTGCCGCCATCGTCTTTGAAAACCAGGAGGAACTGGAGTTCCTGAACAGCCTGGTGCATCCCAAAACCCTCACCGAACTGCAGAGGATCGCGGAAAAAAGCAGCGATCCATTTCTCTTCATGGAGGTGCCGCTGCTCTTCGAGGCCGGAATGCAGCATTGTTTCGATTACATTGTGCTGGTGCGCGCCAACCGCGACGTCCGCCTGAAACGGCTGCTCAAAAAAGGCGGCGAAACCCGCGAGCAGATCGAAGCCAGAATGGACGCCCAGATCGAGGACCTGGAGAAGATCCCCCTCTGCAACCTGCTGATCGAGAACAACGGCGGCAGGGCCGCTCTCAAGGCCAGCGTGAAGGACTTCATCGCCCGGCTCGGTTCCATCCGCCACAAGGACAAGCTCTCCTTCTCCAGCTGAACCGCGTCCTGGCGTTGGGCCATGCTGGAGTCGAGCGAGCCACCAGCATCGACTACAGCAGAGGCATTTCCAACGCGGCTGCCTGGGAAGCGTCCTCCGGCCGCTGTGGCGACCAGATGTCGCCACCCCAATCCTCCAGCGGGGCGGGAGTAGGGGCGCTCGCCTGAGCGTGGATGTCGGGCCAAAGTCCGGCTAATGCCCAGGCAATGGCTGGATCGGCCCATAACCCGGGCATGGCTTGGGGATAAGCGGAGCATTGAAGGGCGGGAAGGGGGGCAACAAAGCAAGGGGGTAAATTCACAAATTCACAAACCCGGCAAAAACCTTGTGAATCCTTTTTTTCCTTTACTGATCAGCATTACAGGCTATTCTTTCACAAAAAACAGCTACTCCACTCCCGCCCGGAGTCCGATGCAGCATACACTGCTACAATCTCATAACCATATATCATATAATAATATAAGTATATTATATAGTATATAGTAATATATTTTATATATAGATTAATATAGAGGATAGGGATCCTTTTCCGGAGAGGAAGGAGTCCCGATATTTTGTGAAAGAATGGCTTCAAACCAAGTAGCAGAGCGGGTATATAAATTCACAACCTTGTTTTCTGTATTGTGAAGAAACTGGTTTGTTTAAGGAAAGATCGCAGTGAATAAAATCGGCCAAACCGTGTTCATCACACGAACAAACGAAGCGGGGAGGTTTGGCCCCACCCCGCTGATCGCCTCCATATCGATGAGGCTGGGGATGCGCTTGTTGTGTTCCCGCTTTTTTATGTGGTGGGTAATGAGCAGGGTTGTAGGCAGCCCTTTGACATGGTACTTGTTCGCCAACAATTCCACCAGTTTGCTCTCTCCGGCCTGGCTGTCGTCCTTGCTCCCGCGTCGCTCGATGGAAACATGGTTCGACGCCAGCTGCAAAAAGGGGACCACGCGGAAAGCGAGTCCCCTTGTCAATTGGAGTGAGTTGGGCTCAGATGAGGCCCTGATCCATCATGGCGTTTGCCACCTTGATGAATCCGGCGATGTTGGCGCCCTGCACGTAGTTCGTGAATTCGCCTTCCTTGCCATAGTTCACGCACTGGGCGTGGATGGCCTTCATGATGCCTTTGAGCTTTTCATCCACCTCCTCGCGGGTCCAGGAGATGCGCATGGAGTTTTGGGTCATTTCCAGTCCCGAGGTGGAGACGCCGCCGGCGTTGGCCGCTTTGCCTGGTCCGTAGAGGATCTTGGCGCCGAGGAACACTTCCACGCCCTCGAGGGTGGTGGGCATGTTGGCTCCCTCTGAAACGCAGATACAGCCGTTTTTGATGAGGGTTTTAGCCTCTTCGCCGTTGATTTCGTTCTGGGTGGCGCAGGGCAGGGCGATCTGGCCCGGTATCGACCAGGGGCGCTGGCCTTCATAATACTTCACGCCAAACTCATCCGCGTATTCCTGGATGCGGCCACGGCGAATGTTTTTGAGCTCCATCAGGAAATCCCATTTTTCGCCTTTGATGCCGTCCGGATCGTGGATGAAGCCGTCGGAATCGGAGGCGGTGACGGGGATCCCGCCCAGTTGGTTCACTTTCTGGATGGCATACTGGGCCACATTTCCGGAGCCGGAGATGAGCACGGTTTTGCCTTCGATGGATTCACCCTTGGTCTTGAGCATTTCATCGGCGAAGTAAACGTTGCCGTAGCCCGTGGCTTCCGGCCGGACGAGGCTGCCGCCCCATTCCAGGCCTTTGCCGGTGAGCACGCAGGTGAACTCGTTGGTGATCTTTTTGAACATTCCATACATGAAACCGATCTCGCGTTTTCCCACGCCGATGTCGCCGGCGGGGACGTCCGTGAACTGGCCGATGTGGCGGTAGAGCTCCAGCATGAAGGAATGGCAGAAACGCTGCACCTCTTCGTCGGAACGGCCGCGGGGATTGAAGTCGGAACCGCCCTTGGCGCCTCCCATGGGGAGGGTGGTGAGGCTGTTTTTGAAGACCTGCTCGAAGCCCAGGAATTTGAGGATGCCGAGGTTGACGCTGGGGTGGAAGCGTATGCCGCCTTTGTAAGGGCCGATGGCGCTGTTGAATTCGATGCGGTAGCCGCGGTTGACCATCACTTCACCGG
The DNA here is from genome assembly GCA_017995495.1 of Candidatus Cloacimonadota bacterium. Taxonomy (GTDB): domain Bacteria; phylum Cloacimonadota; class Cloacimonadia; order Cloacimonadales; family Cloacimonadaceae; genus Syntrophosphaera. The sequence goes on along the minus strand of JAGOIS010000023.1, from coordinate 5,049 downwards.
TGTCGGTTTGCCAGGGCACGCGGAAGATGATGATGCGTTCAGGTTCCACGATCCTGTCCAGGATCCTGGCTTTGCGGTATTGAGGATTGGAATCGTAGACGTCCCAGATCGTTTCCACCACTTCGGTGACGGCCTGGATGAATTCGGGCTGGTCAGCGTTTTTGGCAGAAACCTGATGCAGAAATTCGTGTTTTGTCATCAGTTATACCTCCATGGTATGGATTTAAACACGGTATGGCCAAAAATATCCACTGCCCCAGAGTGGCTGAAAAGGCTCGGAATATTTGTTACTTTCACCTTCAGCCTTGAAGAGGCACATATGATCACTTTATTATCACGGCGTTCTTTCCGTCAAATAAAAATTGCAGATTGCGGGGAGTTTTTTTCACCAGGAAGTATTTCCCCGCGTCCAGAGTTTCAAGCCCCAGCAGCCAATCCCAATCCAGAAAGTCTTTCGCGGCCTTGTCCCAGACGGTGAGGTAGCCGACGTTCATGGAGAAGAGGTTGTGGAAGAAATGAGAGCCGTGGGAAGCCTCGATGGACATGTTGGGCAACACCACCTCCACGATGATCTGGGCGTTGCAGATCTGGCTCCAGTTCACCGGGATGCCCAGGAAGCGGTCGCTCGAGCCCCAGCGTCCGGGCCCGATCAGCACGTATTTGATGCCCTGTTCCCGCATCCTTTGGTTGAGGGCGTCCAGTTCGGAGGCCATCTCCTCCGTTTTCACGATGTCAAAACGCTCCGGGGGCAGGAAGATCACCGTGTCCAACTCCTCCACGATGTCACTGCCCAGGGCATAGGAGGAATAGACGATCAATTCGTCCTTTTTGGCGGCGTAGTTTTCCAGCGATTGGGAATAGTGGTGGATGTTCACGGCGATGGGGCGCACCTGGAGGAGGTGGAACGCGGCCAGACCTGAACCCGGATCGACGTCGAAGGCGAATTCCATCTCGATCTCGCAGCCCAGCACCTCGCGGCCGAGCAGCAACAGGTCCCGGATGACGGGAGCCAGGGGATATTCCGCGTAGTGCAGAAGTTTGCGGTAGGTGATCACCCTCGGGCCAGTAATGTGGCGCCCATCCTTGAATTCGCGGTTTTCATAGTCCCAGACCGAGGAGAGCAGGCTGAGGTCTGTTTCGCAGAGTTTCTGGTTGACCCGCACCCTGGCGAGGGAGGCGTTTTCGCCACTGGCGAGGTCGAACTGGGTGAGACTGGGCTGGATGGTGTAGAAATGGCGTTGCGCGGCCTCCACGATGTCGATGGCCTGAAACATGTCCCGGTTTGGGAAACGGGGGCAAAAAGCGAAGGTGCGTTCGCGCTCCACGGCGGTTTTGCCCAGCCCGGTGGAAAGGGTTACCACCCCGTCTTCGTGAGACATGTTGGTGCCGGGGTAAAAGTTGTAGGACTGGGCGACTCCGGAGACGAGCGGATAGAAATATTCCCCATGACGCGAGCCGGCCACCTTCTGGATGATCACGGCCATCTTTTCCTCACGGGCGGGGATGTGCAGCTTTTCGCGGTAGATGCGGGCGGATCTCAGATAGAGCGACGACCAGACCAGTTTGATGGCCTGGGTGAGCTGTTCCAGGCGAATGGAGGGATCCGGATGGCTGTTGGGGATGAGAAAGGTGCGGAAGACCCCGGCGAAGGGATTGGCGATGGAATCCTCCATCACGGAGGAGGACCTCACCGCGAGGGGAAAGGCGCCCTGGGCGATGATCTGCTCGAGCACCGAGACCGCAGACGCGGGGAGGCGGCAAGCGAGGAAGAGTTGGTCCACCTCCTCGTCCGACAGGCTTTCTTCCTCCGGGATCCCCTTCAAAGCAGGGTTGGCGGCCAGAAAATCGTCGAAAACGCCGGTGGCCAGGACGGCGGCGACAGGCACGCTGATCTGCACTTCGGGGTATTTTTCGCAGATGTTGCTGTAACGGTTGAGCACCACATTCAGAAAGGCCAGGCCGCGGCCCTTGCCGCCGATGGAGTCGTCGCCCACCTTGTAGATGAGGTTGAGGTGGAAGTCGCTTTCCTCGTTCCAATCCTGGATCTTTTCGCGGCGGCGGTAGGAGATCAGCGATCCAAAGGCTTCCGTCAGGCGCTCGCGGAGAACGTGGACCGCGTTGATATCGCGGAATTTGTGCACATACTTGGCCAGCGCCAGTTCCGCGTGGGTGCGCAGCCAGTTGTAGACATGGCCGTTTTGATAGTGGAAAAGCAGGCTTTCATCGGGGATCTGGGCGATCTGCCTGGCCAGCCCGATCAGGGATTCCGCTTCGGCGATCTCGGTCTGGTCGGGCAGGCGGAAGATGAACTTGCCAAAGCCGATCTCTTGTTCCAGCCAGCGCCTGATCCTGTTTTTGAGGCCGGGCAGGTCCTTGTAGAGAAACTCGCCCTCGTTGCTGGTGACGATATCGTGGTATTGGGGATTGAAGCTTTGAAGCAGGAAGGGCAGGTTGGGCCTGTCCTTGCGCACCTCCTGAAGGAGTTTGAGGCCGCCGTCGCGGAAGGACGATCCCATGTAGTGGTAATTCACGTTGCTGATGATGCCCACGATCAGGTCTCCATAGCTGCGGTAAAAGGCCAGGGCGCTGTCGTAATCGTGGAGCAGCATCACCCGGGGGCGGGCGTTCATGTATAGCGATTTGTTCTCGTCCTGGTGTTCGCGGAGGATCACCGTCTGGTTCAGCAGCATCACCTGCTCCTGCAGCAGCGGCAGAAACTGGGAGTAGTAGGGGATGAAGGTTTCCACCACCAGGATGATCGGCACGGGCAGCAGTTGGACGTCGGCCGCTATGTTGCGGATGAATTCCCAGTGCTTGATGATGGTCAGCACCAGCTTGGAATCACCGTTCCAGTAAAAGAAATCCTGCACTTCGTGCAGTTCGTCGAGATGGTTTTCCACAAACATCAGGTCCTGCGGCGCGCCCATCAGAAAGAAGATGGGAATACCCTGATCGTAAGCCTTGATGCTTTTCACCAGTTCCAACGAGATGGAGCGCATGGAGGCCAGGTGGATGATGATGAGGTCGATGCTTTCGAGTTCCAGCAGGCTCATGGTGCTGGCCAGTGAGGAGGAGTGGTAGATGGCCGGCTGGGTGGTGAGGTTCATCAGGTGGAAATCCTCCTGCACATGTTCAGCCAGGAATCCGTCGATCTCGAAGACAAAGGAATCGTACAGAGAGGCGATCATCAGGATGTGCCTAACCCGGAAAGGCATCATCTGATCAAGCTGTTCCAGCTCGATCGACCAGTAGTTCGAGGTGATCATCTCACCAGCCTCGTTTATGTCCCTTCCGATCAGGTCACTTGTGGATCACGGCCATTCCGGTCTTGCCGTCCATGCGCACCACCAGGGGATGGTCGAATTGAAGGTGGACGAAGAAATCACCCCGCTTTGCCTCTGATTGCTGCAGCAGCCATTCCACGTCCACAAAATCCGTGCTGGAAACATAGGGGATGGTGAAATAGCCCACGTTCATGGCCACCAAGTTGTGGAAGAAATGAGTTCCCTGCGAAGCCTCCACGATGAAATCCCTCAGGCCGGTCTCCAAGATCACCTTGGCGCGGTTGATCTGGGGCCAGCGGACCGGGATGCCCAAAAACTTGTCCCGCGAGCCCCAGCGTCCGGGCCCGATGAGGATGTAGCGCTTGCCTTGTTTGGCCATGGATGCGTTGAAGCGCTCGATCTCCTGTTGCATCTCGAGGGTGCGGGTCTTGTCGAAATTGCGGGGATCGAGGTACACCACATCCTGCAGATCGTTGATCACTCCGTTGCCCATGCCGTGTTCAGTGTACATCAGCAGTTCGCCCTTGTCCAGGGAGGCGGGGTCGATGCGGTAGGCGTCCGTGTTCACGGAAAGCGGCCGCACCTGCAGAATGTAGAAGGTGGGCTTGCTGTTGAGTTCGTGGTTGTAATCCAGATTCACGGCAAACTCGATCTCCACGGGTATGCCCAGGGCGATCTCGCCGATCTCCAGCAGCTCTTCGATGATCCGGGCCAGGGGGAATTGGTTGTATTTGAGGATGCCGCTGAAGGTGAGCACTTTCAGGCCCTTTTCCTCCAGATTGTCGGTGAGGCGGTAGTTCTCATAATCCCAAACCGAGGCCAGATAGCGCAGCACTCCGTGTTTTTCGGCGTCGCGGAGGTTCAGCTTGGCCAGGGTGATCTCCTCGCCCTGGGTGAGGTCAAAATCGTTGCGGGACAGATCCAGCGCGTAAAATTCCTTCTGGGCTGTGCGCACCATCTCGGTTTGAGGCAGCATCTCGGTTTCGGGGTAGCGGGGACAGAACCGGAAATTGAGTTTGCCCTCCACCACGGATTTTCCCAGGCCGAGGGCGATGTTCGCGATGCCATCGGTGTGGAGCATGTAGCTGGTGGGGTAGAAGTTGTAGGACTGCGCAACTCCGGAGATGTGCGGATAGTAGTATTCTTCGCCTTTGAAGGTGCCCACCGTTTCCTGGATGATGACTGCCATCTTTTCTTCTTCCGCCTTGAAATTGAGAGCTTCCAGGAAATTGCGGGCGTCACTCAAATAGACGCTGGCAAAGACGAGTTTGATGGCGTCCATTAGCTGGCGCAGGCGATACATCTTGTCCGGATGGTTGTTAGGCAGCATGAAGGTGCGGTAAACCCCGGCCAGGGGCTGGGCCTGGGAGTCCTCCAGCAGGCTGGAAGACCGCACCGCGATGGGATAATGCACCCCGTCCAGATAGATCTCCAAACGCTGCACCAGTTGCTCCGACAGCTGGCCCTGAACAAAGATCCCGTCTATCTCCGCGTCTCCCTGGTCCTGCACTTTTTGCACAATGTCGTTGGTTTCCACAAAAATGTCGAACTCGTTGGTGCCGATGATGGCCGTGCTGGGTAGGGAGATACCGATGTTTTCGAACTTCTTCTCAAAGTCCATGGTGCAGAGCAACGCGTTCAGAAAAGCCAGGCCGCGCCCCTTTCCCCCCAGCGAGCCCTCGGCCATCCTGATGATCTGATTCATCTCGGTGAGCGAGACGGCGTCGAAATTGATGATCTTGCCCCGGTTCTTGTCGATCCGCAC
>JAGOIS010000184.1 GCA_017995495.1 Candidatus Cloacimonadota bacterium | reverse complement strand
TCGTGATCGATCCGGGCGACAGCCCCTATGAGAAATACGAACTGATCGAAGTGGATGAATACTATGAGATCCGCGACAAGGTGGGCGACAACTTCATCGCCATGATGGGCGCAGAGGCGGTCCGGGAATTGCTTTCCCGCATCGACCTGCACAACGAGGCCCTGAACATCCGCTCCCGCCTCAAAATGGAAAAAGCCACCCTACACAAGCAGAAGCTGATCAACAAGCTCAAGATAGTGGACGCCTTCATCAAATCCGGAAACCAGCCGGAACACATGATCCTGGAAGCGCTGCCTGTGCTGCCTCCCACCCTGAGGCCGCTGGTGCCGCTGGAAGGCGGACGCTTTGCCACCGCTGACTTCAACGACCTCTACCGCCGGGTGATCACCAGAAACAACCGCCTCAAACAACTGCTCGACATCCGCGCCCCCGAGGTGATCCTGCGCAACGAAAAACGCATGCTGCAGGAAGCGGTGGACGCCCTGATAGACAACTCTCGCAAACCTCGCCCAGTGCGGGGAAGAGGCAATCGTCCCCTGAAATCCCTCACCGACCAGTTGAAAGGAAAACAAGGCAGATTCCGCCAGAACCTGCTGGGTAAACGCGTGGACTATTCCGGCCGCTCGGTGATCACCGTGGGCCCGGAACTCAAGCTCTACCAGTGCGGCATCCCCAAGGACATGGCCGTGGAGCTGTTCAAACCCTATTTGATCGAGCGCCTGCAAAAGATGGGTGAGGTGGACAAGGTCAAAAACGCCAAGAAACTCATTGAAAAGAAACAGCCGGAGATCTGGTCCATCCTCGAGGATGTGATCCGCGAATATCCCGTGCTGCTTAACCGCGCGCCCACGCTGCACCGTCTGGGCATCCAGGCTTTCATGCCGGTGCTCACGGACAACAAGGCCATCCAACTCCATCCCATGGTCTGCGTTCCCTTCAACGCGGACTTCGACGGAGACCAGATGGGCGTTTACGTGCCCCTGTCACACGAGGCCCAGATCGAAGCCAGGATCCTGATGCTGTCCACGCGCAACCTGCTGCTGCCCTCAAACGGCCGGCTGGCCATGGCGGCGAACCAGGACATCGTTTTGGGCTGTTATTACCTCACCATGGAGGAATTCCCGGAGCCCAAGGACCACACCAACCTGCGCCATTTTTACAGCACGGACGAGGTGATCGCCGCTTATGAATCCGAGGAGCAGCACTATTCCGTGAAAGGCGAGGTGATCGGCGAACGCAACCTGGACCTGCACACCTGGGTCCGCGTGAAGGTGGACGGCAATTTCATCGTCACCACCGTGGGCAGAGTGATCTTCAACCAGGTGATCCCGGCTGAAGTAGGCTTCCAGAACATCACCTACGACAAGGGCAAGCTGAACGACCTGGCCATGCTCTGTTTCGACGCTGTCGGTCAGTGGCGCACAGCCCAGTTCCTCGACCTGCTCAAGGAGATCGGTTTTGGCTATGCCACCCGCGCCGGGGTGACCTTCAGTTTCGGCGACATTGTGGTGCCCAAACGCAAGGACGAGATCATCGCCGAATCCGAGGAAGACGTGAAGAAGGTCTTTGACCTCCACCAGAAAGGCGGGATCACCGAAAGCGAACGTTTCGGCCGCATCGTGGACTTGTGGAAGAAGACCACCGTGCGTGTTACCGATGAGATGATGGAAGACCTTTCCAAAAGCAGGAACGGGCTGAACTCCATCTATATGATGTTCAAATCCGGAGCTCGCGGCAGCAAGGACCAGATCAAGCAGTTGGGCGGCATGCGCGGACTGATGGACAAACCCACCAAGATCGGCTCCACCGGCGGCGCTGACGTCATCGAAACCCCAATCAAATCGAACTTCCGGGATGGCCTCACGGTGCTCGAATATTTCGTTTCCACCCACGGCGCCCGCAAGGGTCTGGCCGACACGGCCCTGAAAACCGCCGACGCCGGATATCTGACCCGCCGCCTGGTTGACGTGGCTCAAAACGCCATCATCACCATCGATGATTGCGGAACCGGCCGCGGAGTGCACATGAGCGTGCTCAAGGAAGGCAACGAGGTGGTTAGCACCCTGGCCGACCGTATACAGGGCCGTACCGCGGTTGACGACGTGGTCGATCCAGTCACCGGCAAGATCCTGGTTCACAGCGGCCAGGAGATCAGCAACAAGATGGCCCGCACCATCCAGAACCACGGCATCATCTCCGTGCACGTGCGCTCGGTGCTCACTTGCGAAGCCGAACGCGGCATCTGCGCCAAATGCTACGGCCGCAACCTGGCCACCCAAAAACCCGCCACCATCGGCGACCCCGTGGGCATCATCGCAGCCCAAAGCATCGGCGAACCCGGCACGCAGCTCACCCTGCGCACCTTCCACATCGGTGGCGCCGCCTCCACAGCCACGGAACTGGCGGAGGTGGTCTCCAACCATGACGGGATCGTACATTTCGACCGCATGAACACGGTCACCAATATCGAAGACCAACTGATCTCGGTGAGCCATCTGGGCCGCATTCTGGTGGTGGACGAAGAGGATGAAAACAAGGTCCTCGAGGAATACAAGGTGGAATATGCCGCCACGGTGCACGTGCGGGACGGCCAGAAGATCGCCCTCAACACCAAGCTGCTCAGCTGGGACCAGTTCAACAATCCCCTGATCTCCACTGGCAAGGGCGTGCTTCACTACGAGAACTTCGTGAAGGACATCACCTTCAGGGAGGAATACAACGACATCACCTTCTCCCGCGATATCACCATCATCGAATCCAAAGACCGCAAAAAGCAACCCCAGTTCCGCATTGTCAGTGAAGACGGCACCGCGGTGCAGGTTCCCCTTCCCGCCAGCTTGGTGGTGCGTGTGGAGGATGGCAGCTT
>JAGOIS010000183.1 GCA_017995495.1 Candidatus Cloacimonadota bacterium | reverse complement strand
AATTCATCTTGATGAAACTCATTCAGCGGGCGGGAAATATGTCAAGGGATTTCCTTGCCCAGGCTTGAAGCTCAGGCTGTCTTGATCAGGAATGGAGCTCAAACCAATCCTGCACCCTGGCCAGAGCGGCGCCTCCATGCGCCTTGAGCAGCCTGATCTCATCCCGGCTGACGTTCACGGCCTCTTCCTGGGGATCGATGGCCAGCACTTTGCGCGCCACCAGTTCCGCCTTCACCAGTTCGCCAAAAGCTGGATGCCAGGGTCCGCCGGCGATCTCGGCCGGATCGATGTTTGATGGTATACCCACTTTGATGATGCGGGTTCCGGCCCTATCCGCCACAGGATGATAATCCGCGCACTGTTCCACCGCCTCTTGCAGCTGCAGGGGCAGATACTCGCCGGATAGAAACAGCTTTTCCAGAGCGGTGCCGCGGATCACGATCAGGGGATAGAGGCGCAGGAAATCCGGTTTCAGCTCAGCCAGAATGCTGTGATTCTCTTCCAGGCTGGCTTTCGACCAGCCCGGCAGGCCCGGCATCAGTTGGATTCCCAGCTCAAATCCGTGGCCTTTCACTCTGAATGCGGCTTCGAGGGCCTCCCTGCCGCTGTAGCCCCGGCAGGACCTGGCCAAAACCTCATCATTGAAATCCTGGATCCCCAATTCGATGGTCCGGATGTTCCAGCCCTTGCACCAGTTAAGGATCGCGTCGCTCACATACAGGGGATGGGTGGAGATCCGGAAAGTCGTGCGGGCGTCGCAAACCCCGGCCACCGCCCTCAGCAGGTTTTCCCGCGGCCCCTGCTCCATAGCCGTGAAGGTGCCTCCGTAGAAAGCCACCTGCTTATCCTGGTTGGGGTTGCGGGCTATGAATTTTCGCGCCTCAGTGACCGTATGGTCCAAGTCCAGATCCCCCTGGCCGGCGATCTTGTCCTGATCGCAGTAAATGCAGCGTCCCGGACAGCCGCGCATGCCCAGAAAAACCGGGTAGATCAATGTAGGGCTTGCATCTCCCTCTTTTGCTGGCTGCATCGGCATCCTCCCCATCGTCGATAGTTGTCTGCTGCTTCGCGCATACTTCACACCAGGCAACAGGTCAATGCTGTCAAGAAGTTTATCGCCCCTCCCCTGATTTCTGACCTCGCCCCGGTGATCAATACGGAATAAATACGGAATCAATACGGATGAAATCCGTATTGATTCCGTATTTATTCCGTATTGATAAGGGGGGAGAATCAGATTTCAAGCTGAAGTTCAGTAAACCGATATCACGTGAGCGATCCGGAAAGTACGGCCGGGGAGCGCCAATAAAAAGATTGACGGAAAGCTGATCCCTGTGAGTATTGTTTGTATCAAGACATGGAGGTTCCGATGATCAATATGAGAACACTGCTGATAATGCTTCTGGTGATGAGCCTGGGCGTCGGCTGCGCCTGCAACAAGAAGAAAGCCGGCACCGCAGCGCCGATGGAAGAACTGAAAACCAGCCTGGGCGAGCAAAACAACGCTTTTGCGTTCAAGCTTTTCAGCCTGGCCGACAAGCCCGGGGAAAACCTGTTTTATTCACCTTACAGCATCACCTCCGCGCTGTCCATGGTCTATGGCGGCGCATTGGAAAACACCGCGGCACAGATGGCCTCGGCCATGAACTTCGACCTGCCCGCGGAGCAGCAACATGAAACCTATCTGGCGCTGCAGCAGTCGCTTAATGCCATTGGAGAGAGGGGCAAGGCCGAGCTGAACGTCGCCAACGCCCTCTTTGGAGCGGACAGCAATAAGAAATACATCCAGAAAGATTATCTGAACCTGCTGCGCAAGAGTTATCTGAGCGATCTTTACACCCTGGATTTCACCGATTTTAAAGGCACCGCGGATTATATCAACAACTGGGTGGAGGAAAAGACCAAGGAACGGATCAAGGACCTGATCTCCGCCGAACAGATCCGGGACAGCAACGAAGGCCTGGTGCTGGTCAACGCCATCTATTTCAAAGGAAACTGGCGCACGGAGTTCGATCCCAAGGTCACCATCCGGGACAAATTTTACGTCTCCTCAAAGACACGCACCACCGAGAACAGCCGCGAGGTCGAAATGATGAGCGCCCGCGCCCAATATCCCTATGCCAGGCTGGAGGGAATGCAGGTGCTGGAACTGCCCTACGCGGATGAAGAGCTCTCCATGATCTTGGTGTTGCCCGACGAGATCAGCAATCTGGCCAGGGAACTCAATCCAGCCAACTTCAACCGGTGGCGGGAAGCCCTCAGCCCCAGAGAGGTGAAGATCTACATTCCCAAATTCAAGTTTGACCTCACCCTGGAAGGCCTGGCCGACATGCTCAAAAAACTCGGTATGACCGATGCTTTCAGCCCAAACCTGGCAAACTTCTCCGGCATCATTCCCGACCAGACCGGCCACGGGTTGTTCATCCAGGATGTGATCCACAAAGCCTTTGTGGAAGTGAACGAAGAAGGCACGGAAGCCGCCGCCGCCACAGGAGTGGTGATGGCCACCAAAGCCGCTCCGGGGCCGGATGAAACACCGGTTTTCCGCGCCGACAAGCCTTTCCTCTATTTCCTGCTGCACAAACCCTCCAACACCGTGCTCTTCATGGGCAAGCTGAACGAACCTCCTGAACTGTAAGTCTTTGGCTTGGGACAGTATTGATGACGCGCCTCAGATTGGGGCGCGTTTTTTTAGGCTCATGTTCAATCTGAGCGGGCGTGGCCCAGACCGTAGCCTGCCAGTTAAGAACCGTCAGTTCATGAAAGCATTATCCAGTGTGATGCAGGGGAAGGGGCCCTGGAATGACACGGGGTCGGGTTTTATTGAACCTCCAGATAGAGCGATGGCTGCACCCTTACACTCTTACACGACT
>JAGOIS010000022.1 GCA_017995495.1 Candidatus Cloacimonadota bacterium | reverse complement strand
AGGGTGAGCGTTCCATGGCGGGCGACAACAAATCCTTGGGGCGTTTCGACCTGGTGGGCATCCCCTCCGCCCCCCGCGGAATCCCCCAGATCGAAGTAACCTTCGACATCGACGCCAACGGTATCCTCCACGTCTCTGCCAAAGACAAGGGCACTGGCAAGGAACAGTCCATCCACATCGACCGCGCAGGAGACATGAGCAAGGACGACATAGATCGCATGATCAAGGAAGCCGAAATGCACGCCGAAGAGGATAAAAAACGCCAGGAATTCATTTCCGCCAAAAACGAACTGGACAGCCTCATCTTCGGCACGGAAAAGAGCTTGCGGGATTATGGGGACAAGCTGAGCGAAAGCGAAAAAAGCGATCTGGAAGCCGAGCTCAAGTCCGCCAAGGAGCAGATGGAAAAAGCCACCGAAGCCTCTGAGTTGGAAACTGTCAAACAAAACCTGGCCCAAAAAGCCCAGCGCCTCGGAGAGATCATCTATTCGCAGGCGCAGCAGGATCAGGCTGCCGAAGGCGGTCCCGCGGAAGGCCAGCCCGGTCCGCAGCCGGAGGAACCGCAGCAGCCGGAAGGTCCCATCGACGCCGATTTCGAGGTGGTTGACGATAAATAATCCTGGCATCAGTCCCGGCGGGGACATGCTCTCCGCCGGGGTGAAGCCTTGCAGCAAGACAGAGGAGTAGAAGTGGCGAAAAGAGATTATTACGAGGTTTTGGGCGTACCCAAGACCGCGGATGAAGCCGAGATCAAGAGAGCTTACCGCAAGCTGGCGATGCAGTTCCATCCGGACAAGAATCCGGACAACAAGGCGGCGGAGGATAAATTCAAGGAAGCCTCCGAGGCCTACGAGGTCCTCTCCGACAAGGACAAGCGCCAGATCTACGATCAATACGGCCATGCCGGCATCGACCAGCAGTTTGGCAACGGCGGCTTCAACTGGAATAATTTCAGCCATTTTGAGGACATCAGCGACCTGTTTGGTGGAGGTGGTTTCGGCTCAATCTTCGAAACTCTCTTCGGAGGCGGCTTTGGCAGCCGCGGTGGCGGACAGCACCGCTCCAACCAAGGCAGCGACTTCCGCATAGAACTCTCCCTCAGCCTCAAGGAGATCGCCCTCGGCGCGGAAAAAACAGTCAAGATCAACGTCAAGGAAGCTTGTGACGTCTGCAAGGGCAGTGGCAGCGCCGATGGCAACTCCGAAACCTGCAGCCAGTGCCGGGGAACGGGGCAGGTGCGCACCGTGCGCCAGTCGCTCTTCGGCCAGATGCAGACGGTTTCCGAATGCCCCTCCTGCCAGGGCGAAGGCAAGATCATCCGCAATAAATGTAACAAATGCTATGGCGAAGGCCGCATGGCCAAGACCAAGGAGATCAAGGTCAAGATCCCGGCTGGCATGGAGCAAGGCCAGATCCTGCGGGTGCGCGGACAGGGGCACATTGGTCCCCGCAACGGCCCCCCCGGCGATCTGCTGGTAGAGGTCCACGAAAAGCAGGATGATCTTTTTGAACGCCGCGGCAACAACGTCATTGTCGAATTTCCCATCCACTTCACCCAGGTTGTTTTGGGTGATGAGATCATCGTGCCCACCCTCACCGGCAAGGCCAAAATGAAGATCCCGGCGGGAACTCAGAGCGGCAGGGAATTCCGTCTCAAGGGTGAGGGCATCCAAGGCTTGAACAGCTATTCCCGCGGCGACCTCATCGTCCGCGTCAACGTGGTCACCCCCTCCCGGCTCTCCCGGGAAGAAAGCGAGATCTACAAACACCTGGCGGAGATCAACAGCAAGCGCGAACTCAAGCCCGGCAAGAGTTTCAGGGAAAAACTGAAGGACTTTTTCACCTGATCGGAGCCTCCCCATGCCATCAGCCTACTTTCCCGGATTGGAAACCGCCCAGGCGGGTTCACTGCTCCGCCTTGAGGGCGAAGAGTTTCACCATCTGGCCAGGGTGGCCAAGCGCCGCTTGAGTGAACCTCTGAAGTTAAACTCGGGTGAAGGGACGCTGGCCTGGGCGAATCTTGAAAGCCTGGAGCGCGACGCCGCCATCCTGCGTGTCCTCAGCCTCGAACGCCAACCAAAGCCCCGTCATATCTTTGCCATTGCCTTTGCCCTGCTGAAAAACCGCCACGACGAACTGCTGGTGGAAAAATGCGTCGAGCTGGGCGCCAGTGCCTTATTTCCCTTGATCACAGAACATTCGGTGCGCCAGCCAGCCGCCAACACCCTGGCCCGCTTTGCCCGGGTTAGCCTGGCAGCCATCAAGCAGTGCGACAATCCCTGGCTACCCCGTCTGCATCCACTTCAAGGATTGGCTTCCGCCCTGTCAGCCATCCGCGCGGAGGGATTCACCCCCATCCTCTGCTCCGAACGCCAACCCAAGCTGTGGCTGCATCATTTTGGTGAGGCGGAGGTTGGCGATCCCTGCTTCCTGATAGGTCCGGAGGGAGGTTGGAGTGAAGCTGAATTCAAACAGATGGAGGGTTTGTTGGATATCTCATTGGGCGAACTCGTCACCCGAGCAGAAACAGCCGCCATCGCTGTCGCTTCACAATGGCAGGCATATGCCAACAGGCTGGCAAAAATCAACTAAAACTACCTTACAAACACAGTTCCTGCCGCAGTAACCCCATCAGGTCATCCTCATCCTCGCAAACGAGGTCCATCCTCAAGGCCAGCAATTTGTCCCTCAATTCCGCGTGTCGAGCCAGTTTCGCCAGATCCTTTTCTGTGCAGAGCAGCGCTTGGGCCTCGTATTTTTGGGCCAGGAACGCCATTTGCCGGATTTCAGATGTGTTTGCGAACGCGTAGTGGTCAGCATGGCGGAAATGATGCAGCCAACTCAACCCCAAAGCCCTCATTGTTTCTTCAACTGAGTCTGGATCAGCTACACCGCTGATCAGCAGAAGCTTGTCCCCCTTCAATAGATCCAGGTCCACCGCTTTGCCTTCCGCTGTCACCCCATCCCGCGCTTGCAGCCTGCAGTGGATGAGAGGAAGGTGAAAACTTGCCCAGCAGCCATTTTCGGCTGTTGCCCCACTGTTGGCGCTTTTGTGCGTGACGACAAGTAATGAGGCCGCTTCCAGCGCGGAAAGTGGCTCGCGCAAATATCCCGCTGGGAGCACGCGTCCATTGCCACAGCCGGTGTCGGCACCGATGCAGACGATATCGAGATCGCGGGCTATGCCCAGATGCTGAAAGGCGTCATCTAATATCACCACATCCAAATCGGGAAATTCTGCCAGCAGCAATGACACTGCCGCAACCCTCTGTTTACCTACAACCACCGGGATTCCGGGCAGGCGCTGGGAGATCAGCCAGGCCTCGTCGCCGGCTTCATTCACATTGTGTAGCATCCGATGACCGTCCGAAACGAGGGTTGGAGTGTTTTCCAGACTGCCTCTATAGCCCCGATGCGACACTCCCACCCGCAGCCCAAGTCCGTTCAGCACTCCCACGAGGTGGATGCACAGAGGAGTTTTCCCGCTTCCGCCCGCAGTGAGGTTGCCGACGCTGATCACCCTGCAGGGGGCACGCCAGGCCTTGGGGGAAAGCCTTTTGCGGCGTTGGGATTGGATTAACCCATAAAGACTGCCCAGCGGACTGAGCAGTTCGCTAAGCGGGGAGCGCTTTCTGAGGTGTTTGCTGATCAGGTCCTGGCTGCCCAATCACCCTTCCGGAATGAATTTTGCCTCGATCAGGGCGATCAGTTTTTCGGTTTCGAAGGGCTTGAAGAGGATGTCCTGCAGGCCGTTCGATTTGGCTCGCACCAGCACATGGTTGGGATCGTAGCCAAAGCCGGTCATCATGATCACGGGCAGTTCCGGATCGTGGTCCTTGATCCGCCAAAACAGCTCGTAGCCGTCCATGTCCGGCATGGCGATGTCGGTGATCACCAGGTCGATTCCGCCGCCGATGATCTCTTTGAGCGCGTCCAGGCCGTTGTTGAATCCCAGCACCTTCCACTGAGGGCGGGAAGCCTCCAGCTGTAGTTTCAGGTTCACGATCAGGCCTTCCTCGTCATCAACTATACAAATTATTTTCAACATCTATTCATTGTCTCCAATTATCATGTCTCTTATCTGCCGGTATTTGGCCAGCGCTTTTTCCGCGATCTCTTCCGGAAGGTGGGGCGCTGGGGGTTGTTTGTCCCAGCCTGAGGCGAGCAGATGGTCGCGCACGATCTGTTTGTCGAAGCTGGGGGGACTGCTCCCGAGGGAATGTTGTTTTAAGTCCCAAAAGCGCGAGGAATCAGGTGTTAGCGCCTCGTCGGCCAGCAGGATCTGATCGCCTGAAGCGCCAAATTCGAACTTGGTGTCGGCCAGCACGATGCCCTGCTTCAGCAACTTCGCGTGAGCCCATTCGTAGAGCTCGAGTGATTTTACCCTGATGAATTCGGCAATATCGGGGTCCATGCGCCGTTCCATCTCCGCAAAGCTGATGTTCTCGTCGTGGCCCTCTTCGGCCTTTGTGGATGGGGTGAAGAGCGGTTGCGGCAATTTCTGGCTCTCCTTCAGGTCCTCCTCCACCGTCATTCCGCCGATAGTGCGGCTGCTTTGGTATTCGCTCCAGGCCGAACCGCTGATGTAGCCCCGCACGATGCATTCGAATGGGATCACCCGCAGTTTGCGCACCAGCATGCTCCGTCCACGCAGATAGTCCTGGAATGGCTCAAACTCAGGCGGGTAATCTTCGATCCGGTCGGTGATGAAATGGTTGGGAACGATCTTTGCCGTGGCTTTGAAGTTATGCGATGCGATCTGGTTGAGGATGGCCCCCTTGCCCGGCAGCAGATCCGGCAGCACCACGTCGAAGGCCGAGATGCGGTCGCTGGTGACGATCAACAGCTTGTCGCCGAGGTCGTGGATGTCTCTCACCTTGCCCTGATGGCTTTGAAATACAATATCCAAATTGCCTATTTTATCATACATAGCCTATCCTTTATGATGTTTTACATAATGTTCATAGAGCAGGCGCGCTTCGTCAGTGTAGGTTAAATTGATCGCCAGTAGCTCGTTTTCCCGGTAGGATACCGGCTGATGGGCAAACTCGTATTTCACCCCGTCCGCAAAGCACCAGCTCAACATTCCATTGGCCACGCCGAAATCTTGCTCATTGTAATTCAGACTCTTGGTTACGTAGAGGAAATTCAGCCAGTCCCGGTAGTGCCTGAGGTTTTCCAGTTCTTCGTCCAGCAGGTCGGCCTTGGCAAATTCGAGGTCGTTGAAATAGCGCTCGCGTTCCTGCTCCACCATATCCAGGATGCCATTTTGGGGGTGGAGGTAGGTTTCGCGGAGGAGGGTGTCAAGCTTGTCCAGATCAGGCTTCGCGGCATCAGCGGGTTCGTCTTCGAGGGCCAGGCACCAGCCCTGGCAGATACCGGCATCGAGCTTGAAGCAGGGATGGCTTCCGGTTTCGCACAAAGGTAGCCTGAGTATCCGGGAGAAGCTGTCCATCACGTCATTGAGTAAAAAGCGTCCTCTCCAGGGGCCGGCATAGGTCCAGTCGTCATTGGTGTCTTCCCTCACGCTTACAAAGGGGAAACGGTGTCCGTCGAGGGCCAGATAGACGTAATCCCGGCTGGGCTGCATGACTGGCTGTAACGCTAACTGATGCTGCCGGAGAAAGACTTTTTGTCGGATCAGGGCGTCGACGGCCAGCGGATAGTTTTCTATCTGCAGGTTATCGGCCAGCCGGGAGTTATCGCCGTAGCGTTGATCATTTTCCGCTTTACCGCGGACCACCTTCAAACGTTGGGCCAGATTGCGCGTGATGCCGCACCACAGCGGCTGTTCGCCCTGCCTGAAAGTATAGAAAACCCAGCCCGGGGGAAGCTCAATGTTCCTCGGATAGCAGTTTTTTTCCCATTTTACGCTGATCATGCTTCCAAGGTTTTAACCGGCGGCTTTATGTCAATCAGAATATTAAGCGGCGCAGCCTCGAACCCCATCTATGGCAAAGCTGGCTGGGAAAGGGGTTTGGGCTTAACGGTGAAGATAAAATAGAGGGTTCCCAGCAGGCCGAAAGCGCCCGCGGTGTAAAAATTCAATTGGGGGCTTTTTTGCCACAGGAAAGCACCGCCGAAAGCAGCCAGGGAAACGATCACATCCCGGATAAGGTAATAGGTTCCGAAAGTGGAGGCTTTGGCCCCTTCCGGTGCCAGATCGAGGATCAGGGCTTTGCGGGTGGGTTCGCCAAACTCTTTCAGCCCTCTCAGGATGAACGCAAAGATAAGAGCGGTAAAGCTGCTGCAGAGCGACAGCACCAGCGGGAAGAGCGTGAAATTCACAAAAGTGATGGCGATATAGGGTTTCCGCGAGCCGCGGTCGGCCAGCCAGGCTACCGGAATGTAGATCAGCATTGCGGTAACCATCTCGATAGCGGTGAGCAGGCCGAACTGGGCGGCGCTGAATCCTTTGGCCTGGATCACCCAAACCACCACGAACGCGTAGGGGATCTGTTCGCAAAAGCGGATCAGGATATCCGAGACCAGCAGCTGGCGCAATTGCGGCGGGATATTGATCTTCAAGTGCTGCGGATTCTTCTGCGCCCGGGCCGGTTCCCTGATGAAAAGTTGCTGGATGACCAGCGCGAGCAGGGCAAAACCGATGGCAGCGAAGAAAGCGTAGCGCACTCCCCGCACCATGCCGAAAGCTGATATCAGCCCCCCTCCGATCAGCGGGCCCAGTGCCATGGGCACCCGGCGGACCATTGAGTGCATCGAAACGCCCATGCCGTGCTTGTTTTGGGGCAACACATCCGCTACCAGGCTCATAGTGGCAGGCAGCGAGATGGCGCTCCAGGAAAGGAAAAAGACCGCGCCCACTATCACCGCCCAGCTTGAGGGAACCATGATCACGATGCTGTAGCCCAAAACAGCCAGCAGATTAAAGATCAGCAGGGCGCGCTTGTAGCCCAGCCTATCGGCCAGAAATCCGCCCGGAAAGCTGTAGAGGGCTGAAAGCAGGTTATCCATGCCGTTCAGTAGCCCGATGATCAGCGGGGTTCCGCCCAGGGCGATAATGTAAACAGGCAGGAAACGCTCGGCCATGCGTTCCCCCATCCCCACCAAAACCGCCATCGCCAGAGAGGCCGCGATCCCCGGTTTCAAAGCCAGGAAACCGGCGACCCGCCGCAGGTTGGGCTTCATTTCAGTTTCAACAGCCAGCCTGTGAGGAAATAGCCGCCAACCATTGCCAGGGACGATACAGCGAACGCGAGGTAGAAATTCACAGCCCGCTTGAGCAGCAGGGGAAAGAGGATGAAAAAGATCAACGAGGGCAGCACCAACCAGAAGATCTCCGTGGATAGAGCCGCGATCTTGGCTGTATCCTTGGTCTCGCGATACATCCAAAGTATGGCGAGGAATGAGACCAATGGAACGGAGGCCAAAACAGCGCCGAGGAGGGTGCTGCGTTTTGATATCTCGCCGATCAGAACTATCAAGGTGGCTGAGATCAGAACTTTGAGAGCGTAATACATCAGGCTATGGTTCCTCCTCCCAAAAGGGTATCCTCCAGATAGATCACGGCGAATTGGCCGGGCGTCACAGAAATCTGGGGCTGGTCAAAGACCACTTCCACTGCTCCTCCATCCAACGGCTTGACAAGACATGGGGCGGGATGGTGGGCGAGGCGGATCTTGGTCTCGGCGCGAGTTTCTGCGACAATTGGCAGGATCGAGACCCAGTTGACATCTACAGCCACCAAACTGCTACTAAAGAGAAAGCTCTGTGGACCAACACTCACCCGGTTGTTTTCTGCGTCGAGTCCGGTCACATACCAGGGTTCTGGCATTCCGCTGACGCCCAGATGACGGCGTTGGCCAATCGTATAATGGATCAGGCCGCGGTGTTGGCCAATGACATTACCCTCGGGGCCGACCATATCGCCAGGTTGGATCTGCTTCTGATCAAAGAGGAGGGGATGGTCTTCCTCGCTCACAAAATCCTGGCTTTCGGCCTTGCCCAGCAGATGAACCAAGCCCCGGTCGCGGGCAATTTCCCGCACTTGGGCCTTGCTGAGATCGCCAAGGGGAAAGAGTGTGGAGGAAAGTTGCTCCTGCGAGAGCAGACAGAGGAAATAGGATTGGTCCTTGAGCTGATCGGCGGCTTTGTGCAGTTGCCAGCGCCCGGATCCAGGGTGGAACCCGGTCCTGGCATAATGGCCAGTGGCAAAGAGGTCGAACTCCATGCCCTGGTTTCTCAACAACTGTGGGAGGAGGCCAAACTTGAGCTGGCGATTGCAGACCACGCAGGGATTTGGGGTGCGGCCTCGCAGATATGCTTGTCGATAGTAGTCGAGCACCTGGGTTTCAAAGTCCGGACGCAGATCTACGCAGTGAAGTTCAATGCCCAGGAGTTCGCAGGTTTGGGCCAAGGCCTCCCTGCTTTGGACATCCCGGGGACCGAAGCAGCCACCGCTGATGCCGTAGCCCTGACCCGCCTCCTCCTCCAAAACCATGTGGCCGCCCACCACCTCATAGCCCTGATCCTGCAGCAGAATGGCGCTCACGGCTGAATCGATGCCTCCGCTCATCGCCAGCAGCACCCGCTTCATCCGTGTACCTCGAAAAAACTCTCCAAACGCAGCAATGTGCGGGGATCCAGCTCTTCCGGCTGATCCCCCTCGAGAGTGAGGAAAGGCAGCTTGATGTGTTTCTTGAGGAGGATATTGTCGATCTGAAGATGGCAGAAGGACTGGGTGTAACTGATCACGACGTCGACCTTGCGCTGTTCGAGCTGGGGCAGGATGTCCTCCAGGCGCTCAAATATGCTGTAGGGATAGGTATAAACCAGGTATTGGTCGATGATGTCCGGCAGCAGGGCCGGCATCGCGAATTGCCTCTGAACTTCGTTGAACACAACGTCAGCGCCCTGTTCGGATATCCTGTCGTAGATGTCGCGGTAGATGGGGGGGACGCCGAGATAGGCGCAGCGCAGTCCGGCGGAGATGGGATCGCGGTTTGCGGCCTCGTTCAGGAAGGTGTCAAGTTCTTGTTCAAAGCGGTCGGGATCACCCTTGAAATCCGAGGAATTCACCAACCAAAGATGATTTTCACGGCCTGATACGAGCCGCTCTTTCCAGGTCCATTCATCCAAGGTTCGAAGTTTGGCGCGGATGGCGTCCAGGCGCCGTTTCACTTTCATCACAGTGGCACGGTCCACCTCAAAGTGGGTCTCCAGTTTGGCGATCTCGGCGTCCAGATCCTCCCGGGTGCGCTGCTGAGGAAATGAGAAATGCCAAACCGGCAGCCCCTCCTCAGCCAGCATTGAAGTGAGGGAGGCGCCGTTGGAACAGTCGCCCTGCACGATGCCGACCACCTCGTCCAGCCCGGCGGATAGGGCGGCGGTGAAATTGCCTTTGATCCAGGCGCAGATAGTTCGGGGAAAACCTTTCAATTCGGCTTTACGGACGTGGGCGGCGGAATCGCCTTCCACAAAGATGTTGTTCAGGTCAACGGGGGTGTGGCCGGCCGCGAACAACACTTCCACCGGGAAGGAGGTGGTGAAGCCCACACGTTTATTCTTCATAACTTTGCCTCAGATACTGCTCTTCCCAGTCCGCGATCTGGGATTGGGTGGCCTCGATCTCTGTTTCCAGCCGCGCCATCATTTCCTGCAGCAGGCTCAGACGCCCGGGTTCGGAGTAGGTTTCAGAGCGGGAAAGATCGGCATGGACAGCGGCGAGTTCCTCGCGCAGCTCTTCCAGGCGTTTCCCACCCTGTTCTATGCTCTGATGCAATTGCTCCAGATACCAGGGGTTGATCTTCTTTTTGCGTTCTCGGGGTGGAGGCGGAGCCTTGGAAATATCCGGCTCCTCGAAAGCCAGCTCGATCGCCCTCTGCCAGTCGCATTCAGGATCCTCGATGGTAGTGAAGACGCCTGAGGGCGAGGCTATCTTGCGGAAGACCCAGAATTTGGTGGCCAGTTCACCAAGGAACCAGCGGTCGTGGGAAACGAAGATGATGGTGCCGGAATAGGCTTTCAGCGCTTCCAGGAGGGCGTCCGTCATGCCGATGTCAAGATGGTTTGTGGGTTCGTCGAGGATCATCAGGTTCGGGTTGGAGTGGATCAGCTGACAGAGGAAGAGCCGGGAACGCTCACCACCGCTGAGCACGCGAACTTTTTTGTCCACGTCATCGCCGCGAAAGCCGAAGCGGGCCAGCCAAGCCAGAACATAGCCCTGAGGCGCCATGGGAACAAGCTGCCAAATGGTTTCCATCACCGTGAGGGAGTCGTCGAGGTTCACCTGATGCTGGTCGTAATAGCCGATCTCCAAGCTGGCGCCCATTTTGAGACTGCCGGCCATGATCTCGTGTTCGCCCAGCAGGATGTTCAGAAGTGTGGTTTTGCCGCAGCCGTTGGGTCCCAAAACGCAAACGCGGTCCTGGTAATGGGCTTTGAGGTTCACTTCGCGGGCGAGTTCCAACTCTTCCCCAATACCGAATCTGAGGTCGGCAAGGGTGTAAACGTCGTTGCCGCTACGTTTCCCAGCCGCCACGGGGAGGCGCAGTTGTTTGGCCTGGCCTGGCTTTCTGACTATTTCCATTCTATGCAGCATCTTTTGGCGGGATTTGGCAGAGTTGGTGCGGGTGCCGGCAATGAATTTCTGGATGTAAGCCTGGGTTTCGGCAATCAGCTTCTGTTGGCGTTCATATTGGCGCTGCTGGCTGAGCTGGGCAATTTCCTCAGCGGCCTTGAACGAGCTGTAATTTCCCTTGGTGACAGTTATCTGGCCATCCCGCAGGCTCCAGACGCTGCTGACGGTGTTATCCAGGAACTGTCGGTCGTGGGATACCACCAGAAAAGGTTTGGCCTGTTTCAGCAGATATCTTTCCAGCCAGGCGATCATCTCCAGATCGAGGTGATTCGTGGGTTCGTCCAGGATCAGCAGCTCGTGTTCCAGCAGCAGGATCGCGGCCAGACAAATGCGGGTCTGCTCGCCGCCGCTGAAATCGCCGCAGCGCCGGGACCATGTCTCAGGTGGAAGATAGAGCGAGGTGAGCACATATTTGAGTTCGTTCTCAAATTCGTAACCGCCCATGCTGGTGTAGCGCTCCACGCACTGGTTTAGCCTGGCTTCAGCTTCTGCGGTGTGCTCGGCTGCGAGGGCGTGGGAAAGGTTCTCTATCTCCTGGGCTAGCGAGGTGAGGTCCGAACGCGAAGTGCGGACGTGGTCCAAAAGGGTGATGCCGGGATCGAGCTTGAGGTCTTGGGGCAGCCAAGCCACACGGCAGTTCCGGGCGCGCAAAACCTCTCCGGAACTGGGTTGCAGCAAGCCCATAAACAAACGGATCAGGGTGGTTTTACCGGAACCGTTTGTTCCGAGCAAGCCAACCCGGCTGTTTTGTTCCAGACTGCAGTTCACCCCGTTCAGGATGTAGTTTCCGCCGAATTCCAGCGACAGTTCGCGCGCGCGGATCAAGCTCATGCTATGCTCATTTTCCTTTCTGGATCTGCTCGCGAGTGGCTCAAATCCTCACTTTCGCGAGTTGCTGTCACCATCCTTTCCAAAAGGGCGGGGATGTCAAATACAAATTTTGCTTGTCAAAAACGGGGGTTGTTTTTTTTAGGTTCCAAGGTCCGGGATGTAGCGCAGTCCGGCTAGCGTACTTGAATGGGGTTCAAGTGGTCGCAGGTTCAAATCCTGTCATCCCGACCAACACTATCGAGCCCGGGTGCAAGCCCGGGTTTTTTGATTTTAGCCCCAGCCGCTTCCCTCCAGACTTTCAACCCCTACGCCTCCCGGTAGCCTCTCATTCAGTTCCCGTTCAGCCAAGGGGAGGTGGGGCGGAAGTGCACAACAGGTCAGTAAGTTAGGGCTCAGGAAGGGGGGATGCTTAAATAAACGTGACCAAACTGGTGTGAACTGCGGGAAGGCCGCCGGACGGGGGTCTGAGGCTTAAAATGTGGCTGAGATCAGTTCAGATGCCAGAGCGCGAGTTCTTTTTGGCGCTTGACCTCGCCTGGCTTGGGAATATGGATGGGCTTGCCCGTGGCGTAATCCAGGCCGGTGTAATACATGCAGGTGCTGATGGTCATCGGAGTGGGGGTGAATTCTTGCACCTGTTCAACCCGGAGGCGGTTTCGCACCAGCCATCTGCGGAGTTCCAGCGCGTCCTCGATAGTGGTGCCGGGGTGTCCGACGATGATATAGGGAATGATCTGGCGTTTGAGGCCGGCATCCCTGCAGGCGCGGAAAAATTCGTGGGAAAACTCTTCAAAACTGGATATTTCAGGTTTTCCCATCAAGCGGAGGACGGCGGGAACGCTGTGTTCCGGGGCCAGTTTCAGGCGTCCGCCAGTGTATTTGGTGGCCAGGGCGGAAATGTAGCCGGGGTTGCGCAAAGCCAGATCGTGCCTGATCCCAGAGGCGATGAAGACGTGGTTCACTTCAGGCAGTTGTTCCAGCTTTTCCAGCAGCAATAGCTGTTCCCCATGCGCGGGCTTGAGCCGTGGACAGAATTTGGGAACAAGGCAGGAGGGGCGTTTGCAGTCGTCCGGCCAATTCAGTTCGCAGATGGAGCCATACATGTTGGCGGTGGGGCCGCCGACGTCGGTGATCGAGAGCGAGCCTCTGCTCCTTTCGGCGAGGCCTTTTGCCTCACCCACCACAGAGACGGCAGAACGGGATTGGATCCTGCGGCCCTGGTGCGAGGCGATGGCGCAGAAATTGCAGCCACCGTAACAGCCACGGTGTGAAGTAAGCGAATACCTGATCTGCTCGAAGGCCGGGATCTTATGGGAGCCGTAGCGGGGATGGGGTGCATATTCATAGGGCAGGGCGTAAAGAGAGTCCAGATCCTGGGTGGGCAAGGGCGCCGTGGGTGGATTGTGCCTCAGCCAGCGTCCGCCATTCATCTGAAAGATGGGCCTTGTCTGCTGGTTTTCCTCAAAGAGATGGGTCATGTGATGAAAGGTGAGTTTGTCGGCGCAGGCAAGATTGTCTGGCAGCACCAAATCATCTTCCGAGGGTGGAGTGGGGCTGAAGACAACTGTTCCTGGTATGAGGGTAAGGTCTGCCACGGGCGTGCCTTGCTGCAACGCGCGAGCGATCTTCAAAACGGGGTTTTCGCCCATTCCATAGACCAGGATGGAGGCTTTGGTGTCGGCCAGAAGGCTGGCCCGCACCTTGTCCTGCCAAAAATCGTAATGCGCCAGCCTACGCAGGGAGGCCTCAATGCCACCCAGGACCAAAGGTACGGTTTTACACAGCCGCTTGAGGATGTTGGAGTAGATCAGGGTGGCGCGGTCCGGTCTCAGGCCTGCCTTGCCGCCGGGGCTGTAAGCGTCTTCACTGCGTTTTTTGCGCTGGGCGGTGTAGTTGC
>JAGOIS010000182.1 GCA_017995495.1 Candidatus Cloacimonadota bacterium | reverse complement strand
TCTGTGCGCCGTTCCCTGCATGGCTTTGAGCAGCGGATTTCCTTCTACTCCCCGGTCTATCAGGACCTTTTCGCCCTGGGCTTTCTGAGAGATCGGAACAGCTCTCTGGAACTGGCTTACGGACAGATCAGTTATCCCTATCCGGTGGCCCTCAGCGCCATCGAGGTGGGCATCGGGGACTATGAACAGCTGTTCGCGCGCGGGCTGCTGAGGAAAAACCGCCTCTTCGGGGTGGACAGCCTCCAGGCCGGGTTCGGCTTCCTGATCCAGGACGGGGACTGGCTGGGGCGGGATTCCGGCCGCGAAGCGCTGTTTTTCGATCTCAGCCTGCCGCTGGGCAAAACCACGCTGGACCTGGCTGTGGCCGATCACCGCGCCGATCTTTCGCAATTCTATCTCCGCCCTGAATACTGGTCGAACCCAGAATACCGCGTGGAGCGCCGCCACCGCGACATCTTCGCCGCCTGGCGTTCTCCCTGGCTGGATCTGGCCCTGCTGCATGAACACGATCTTTCCATCGAGACCGTTTACGCGGATACTTTGCGCGACGACGCCCTCCGCCTGCGGGCCTCAAAAACCCTGCGGACCGGCGGCCTGAGCCTCACACCCCTCTACGAGCGGATGTTCGTCTGGCGGAGTTTCAGCCTGGCTACAGACGACCACACCAACCTGCTGGGCCTGGGCCTCGGCCTTGACACAGCCCGGATCAAGGCGGAAGCGAAGCTGGAACTGAAAGACTTCAAGCGCTTCCGGGCCCTGGCCGATCTGGGCTATCGCCTGGGCCAGTTCCGCTTTGGGCTGCTGGGATCTTACCGCAACAACCTTCCCGCGCCGCTGCTGTGGGCGCCCAACCCCTTCAGCCCCAAGGATTCGCTGGTCCAGCTGGATATCCACGACAACGCCCATCTGGGCCTTTATCTGAATTGGCTTTGGGGCCAAAACTCCCTGAACCTCTCCGGAGGCCGGCGCGTGGTTTCCACCCAGCCCACCATCGCTCTGGTACCCAGTCCTCAGCCCGTGAATTATCTCCGCTTCAGCGCCCGCATCGATCAAACCTGGAACAACTGGAACCTGGACTGGCAACCGGGAATCGTCTGGCAGGGTGGCTATCAAGATCTTTTCAACGAGCCGAAGCTGCGCTGGCAGAGCCACCTGAACCTCAGCCGCCTGCTCTCCCACCACAACGCCCTCTGCGCCGGATTTTCCCTGCTCGGCCACAGTTCCTTCGTCACTCCCGATAGCGATTGGACCGTCAGGGAGGAAGCGCTGATCATCGATCTCTGGGCCGGAGTGCGGATCGGCACCCGCTTCGAGTTCCAGATCACCTATAAAAACCTGCTCAATTCCGGCATCTACGGCGCGGATCCCCTGCCCGGGTCGCTGCAGGCCGCCCTGCGCTGGTATTTCCTGAACTGAAATGCGCTATAAAGCGGTCATCTTCGACCTCGACGGCACCCTGATCGATTCCATGGGTCTCTGGCGCCAGGTGGACCGCGATTTCCTCCACAAACGCGGCCTTGCCGTCCCCCGCGACCTCTTTCACCATCTGCCTTCCGGCAATTCCTTCATCCAGACCGCCCAGTATTTCAAGGACCGCTTTGGCCTGCCCGACAGCGCGGAAGCCATCATGGCCGAATGGACCCAGATGGTGGGCTGGCACTACGCCAACTCCGTGAAACTAAAACCCGGGGCCAAAAAGCTGGTGGAGAAGCTGAACGCAAAAGGGGTCCCCCTCGGCCTCGGAACCAGCAATTCCCGCGAACTGGCGGAAAAAGTGCTGGTCCAAACCGGAGTTTGGCACTACTTTGTCTCTGTGGTCACCGGCGACCAGCAGTTGCTGGGAAAACCCTGGCCGGACATCTATCTGAAAGGCGCCCAGGAGCTGGATTTGGAGCCCGCGGACATCATCGTGGTGGAGGATACCCTCACCGGGATCCAGGCCGCCAAAGCCGCCGGAATGCGCGCTGTGGCCATTTACGACCCCGACAGCGAGGAATTCCAGCCCCGGATCCGGGCCCTGGCCGATGCCTTCGCCCACAACTACATAGAACTAAGCGAGTTACTTGAGATATGAATAAGCCCTTATACATAGTCATCGGCGCCTATGGCAGCGGCAAAAGCGAATTTTCCCTCCACCTGGCCCAAAGCCTGAACACCCCTGAGCACGAGGTGGTGCTGGCGGACATGGACGTCGTGAATCCCTATTTCCGTTCCCGCGACGTGCAGGAGGAATTCGCCGCCCTGGGCATCGAAGTGATCGCGCCCGAAGGCCAGTTCAAGCACGCCGATCTGCCCATGCTCTCGCCGCGGATCAAAGGCGCCATCGAAAACCCCGCCAAAACCGTGATCCTGGACGTCGGCGGCGATCCCGCCGGCTGCCGCACTCTGGGCCGCTTCGTTGATGCCGCCAGCCTGCGCGGCTACGAGATGCTCTTCGTGGTGAACACCTTCCGCCCCTTCACCTCCAGCGTGGAAGAGGTGCTGCGGATGAAGGACCAGCTGGAATTCGCCTCCAAACTGAAGATCACCGAGTTTGTCTGCAACAACAACCTGATGGAGTACACCACCCCCGAGGTGGTCCAACAGGGCATCGACATCCTGTCAGAATGCGAGCGCCTCACCGGCCTGCCTTTCAGGCGCTACCTCGTTTTGGACGCCTACGCGGACATCGTTCCCGCCGGCCTGGGCGGCAAAGAACGCCTGGTGATGGCCTACACCCTCAAAAAACCCTGGGAAGGCCTCGCCCTGAAAGGGATCTGATCCGCGCCAACGCTCCCTTTTCCGCCATCTGTGGCAAATAATCTACAAAGGTGGCTAATTTTATTATAAATATTTCTTGACCATTATCCCAATGGATCATCCTGAGGGACAAATCATGCAGGGAGACAGGTCATGAGAAACTTTCTTTTCTTTGCGGTTCTGGCTTTGGTCTGCGTTTCGGG
>JAGOIS010000021.1 GCA_017995495.1 Candidatus Cloacimonadota bacterium | reverse complement strand
GGGGAGGATATTTTGCGCTTGACACATCAGGGGAGGGGAAAATTGTGGTTTATTCAAAGAAATTGCCATATATTTTAAGGAGTTAGATACATGAAAAGGACTTACCAGCCCTCCAACCGTTCCCGCAAGAACACCCACGGTTTCCGCAGCCGCATGGCCACCCGCAATGGCCGCAAGCTGCTTGCCCGCCGCCGCGCCAAAGGGAGAAAAACCCTCAGCGTATGAGCCATGCTTCGTAGGATAACGAAGCACAGTGAATACCGGGAGTTCAGCTCCCCCGACCTGTTTCTGCGGAGTGACCATTTCTATGCGGCGGCGCTGTTTTCCCCCCAAGAATTCGCCCTGGGCATCACCATCGGCAAAAAGACCGGCAAGGCGCATGTTCGCAACCTTCTCAAACGCAGGATCAAGGCCTGGCTGCGCCTGCGTTGCCCCCAGTTGCCACAGGGCTTCAGGCTCAACCTCATCGCCCGGTCCGGCGCCGGCGAACTAAGCTGGAACGAGTTATGCGCAGAGTTGGACAAACTGACCGCCCAACTGCCATCCAGGTGAGGAGATCGCTTTCGCGTCTGCCAAACCAGCCATGCATTGGCTTGATCTCGCTCTACCGCCGGTTTATCTCGCCGCTGCTGCCCAGCGTCTGCCGCTTTCAGCCTTCCTGCAGCCAATACAGTTTGCAGGCCTTCCGCAAATACAATTTTTTCAAGGCCCTCGGCCTCTCGGCCTGGCGCGTGCTGCGCTGCAATCCTTTTTGCAAGGGCGGTCACGATCCGCTTCCCTAAGGAGAAAATGTGGATAAACGCACTTTCATAGCCCTCTTTGCGGTTGTCATTCTATTCTTTGTCTGGTCAACCTTTCTTGCCCCCAAATCCCAGCCTGCCGCTCCCAAACAAGCCACCGCGGCGGATTCCACCAAGCCGGTGGCCGACACCAGCCTGGCCCAGGCGGCTGCCCCAACCCAGGCGGCCGTTCCGGACAGCCTCATCCGCGGCGCGGACAGCCTGCGCACCCTGACCCTGGCCAACGGGAATTTCACCGTTAAATTCAGCAATGAGGGAGCCAGCATCCGCTCCATCGAGCTGAAAAAATTCTCCTGGGCGGACAAGGTCACCCCGGTGGACCTGGTTCCCCGGGACAGGGACCTGGCCGGGATCTCGCTGTTGAATCAGCAGGCTTCACCCCCTCTGGATTTGAAGAGCGTAATCTGGCAGCACGCGCAGAGTGACAGCGCGGTGACCTTCTGGTTGGGCGAACAGGCAAGTCCGTGGGTGAAAAAAACCTACAAGCTGGACCACAAATACGGCATCCTGATGGATGTGTCAGTAAGCAGTCCTGAGCCAGTTTACGGAATTGCCTACGACTTTTCCGCCGGCATCGCGGACAGCGAAAAGATCAAGCCCCGCTACAAAGACCAGGATTACAAACTGCTGCTCTTCAGCGAAAACGCCCTGGCCAAGCTGAATCTGGCCAAGATCAAGAAGGAACCGCCCCAGGGTGACCTGAGTTCCTTCAAGTGGGCGGCCCTGCGCACCAAGTATTTCACCGTGGCCATCCAGGAAACAGGCACAGTCCTCACCAGCCATTACAGCGCCTCTGCCGCCAGGGATACAGGCAATCCGGCCATCGTGTTCGATTCGCGCGATCGCAGCCCCTCCCAAAACTGGCAGCAGCAATTCCTCATCTATGCCGGACCGGCGGATTACGACCTGATGAAAAGCTACCCGGAATCCAAGCTGGAACTGATCCCGGAACGCGGACCGGGCTGGCTGCGCTGGCTTTCCAACGCCATAGCCTGGCTGCTGAAACTCCTGCACAGCTTCATCCCGAACTACGGGGTGGTGATCATCATCTTCTCGCTGATCCTGAAGATCGTGCTGCATCCTCTCACCAAAAAAAGCATGGACGCCAACCTCAAAATGCAGCGCATCCAGCCCCAGGTGCAGGAGATCCAAACCAAGTACAAGAGCAATCCCCAGCAAATGCAGCAGGAACTTTCCAAACTCTACAAGGAGGCCGGCGCCAGCCCCATGTCCGGCTGCCTTCCGCTGCTGTTGCAGATGCCCATCTTCATCGCGCTCTACAATGCCCTTCGCTCCACCCTGGACATGCGCAACGCCAAATTCGTGGGCTGGCTGCAAGACCTTTCGGAACCCGATCCCTATTTGGTGCTGCCCATCATCATGGCGATCTTCATGATCATCCAAAGCCTGATGACCCGCCCCTCCAAGGAAGCGCTGGCCAAGATGGATGAAAAACAGCAGGCCATGCAGCAAAGCACCAAGATGATGACCTGGCTGATGCCCATCATGATGTTCTTCATTTTCAGGGGACTGCCCTCCGGATTGGTGCTCTATTACACCGTGTTCAACATTCTCAGCGTGGCCCACCAATACTACACGCAAAAACGTCTTAAACAAAAGGAAACAGCTTAATGACCTCAATCGAAAAAACCGGAACCAGCATCGAAGCGATCATCGCCGCCTTTCGCGGCGAGCACCGGATCAAGGACTGGGAACTGAAATATGACATCGTGAAAAAACCCTCCAAAGGCTTGTTTGGCCTCTTCGCCAACAAAACAGCCATAGTGCGTTTCGAGCTTCCCACGATCGGAGAGCGCGCCGCCAACTTTCTCAGCCAACTGCTGAACAGAATGGGCATTCCCTTCAACCAGGTGCTCACCAAAACGGAAGGCAAGACGGTCTATCTGGAGATCAGGGGCAGCGAGGACAGCGGCCTGCTGATCGGCAAAAACGGCTATATGCTGGAAACGCTGCAATTCTTGGTCAACCGCGTTTACGAGACCGAACGTGACCTGGACCGGATCTTCCTGGACGTGGACGGTTACCGCGAACGCCGCGAAGCGCAGTTTTTGAGACAGTTTCAGCCCCTCATCAAGAAAGTGCGGGAACAGGGCAAGCCCCAAACCCTCGAACCCCTGAACTCCACAGACCGGCGGGTGATCCACCGCCATATCGAGCGCGACCGGGGACTGCGCACCCTCACCATTGGCGAAGGCGAAATGAAGCGGATCGTGATCTTTTCCTCCAAGCAAAAAGAGAGCGAAGCGCTCTCCCAAGCCCAGGGCGGCAAGGAAAACCCGGCCCTCCCCAAAAACCGGAAACCAACCCCGAAAGCCGGGCCGGAACATGGCTCCAGACCGGAACAGAACCCCAGGCACGACCGGAGGCCCCGGCCCAAAAGCGCCAGATCCGGAACCAGCACCAAACAGTGAAACCAGAGCTCAGTCTGCACAAGATCAACGCGGGCAACTACTGGACCGACGGTGGCGCCATGCTGGGCGTTTTGCCCCGCGCCATCTGGGGAAAACGGGTGCCGACCGATGAGCGGCACCGCAAAAACCTGGCCCTGAACCTGCTGCTGATCAAAACAGGGGGGCGCGTGATCCTGGTGGATACCGGGCTCGGCAACCGCCTTTCCGAGAAACAGCGTGATATCTACCGGCCCTCGGCCTTTCTGCTGCCGGCCTCGCTGGCTGAGCTGGGCATCCGCGACCGCGATGTGACCGATGTGGTGCTCACCCATCTGCACTTCGACCACGCCGGCGGCATCATCACAGGCTTCGGTGACCACGACGCGCTCACCTTTCCCCAAGCCAGGCACTGGATCCAGAAGCAGGAGTGGGAGATCGCCAAAAACCCAGACGGCCTGAATCGCGCGGCCTACAACTTTGCACAGCAACTGGCCCTGTTGGAAGAACGCGGAAGACAGGAACTGATCGAGGGCGACCGGGAAATCGCGCCGGGCGTGACCTTGGTAAAAACAGGCGGGCACACCGCCGGCAGCCAGATCGTTGAGATCGATTCCGCGGCGGGGTTCCACATCTATGCCGCGGACATCATCCCCACCATGTTCCACACCGCCGTGGCTGTCACCTCAGCCTATGACGTCTGCCGCGAAGACACTTTCAAGGCCAAGCAATATATCTATACCCGCCTGAAAGAGCAAAACGGCGCCCTCTTGCTCAACCACGACCTGAACCGCTGGGAAGTGGACGCGGTGGATCTGAAACTGTAATCCCCCCCCCAACGCCCAAATTATGGCCGGCCTGATCAACTCAGCCGGCCATGCCATTTTCAGGGATTATTCGTATCTGCAGTGATAAGCGGTCTGCCGGTCCACCTTGAGCTGGAATTTCTGGTTGGCGGGAACTACGAAGGTCTCGCCCGCCCCATAGTCCTTCCACTCAGCGGCACCGGGCAGCAGCACTCTCAACAGGCCCGAGATCACGGTCATATGCTCCACCGTGCTGGTGCCGAACTCATATTCGCCGCAGTCCATCACTCCCAGGGTGGAGTTTCCCTCGTTATTTTCGAGGGCGATGGACTTCACCCGGCCTTCAAAATACTCATTGACTTTCAGCATGACACTCTCCTTGTGGCTGGTGTTTTCTTGATGAAACCATCTCCGCGGCAGGGCCTCTTTCTGTAAAGGACTTTTCTGGGCGCCTGTGTTCCGCGCTGGAGCCGCGAAAAACCTCTTGACAGGATATGGCTTGGAAATTTCGTGGTCTTTAACAGACGCGAGGTGGAGCAGCTGGTAGCTCGTCGGGCTCATAACCCGAAGGTCGAAGGTTCGAATCCTTCCCTCGCTACCATTTTTTAAAATGCCGGCGCTCGTCGCCGGATTTTACGTTAAGACTTGTGGCGGTGTAGCTCAGCTGGTTAGAGCGTCGGAATCATAATCCGCAGGTCCGGGGTTCAAATCCCTGCGCCGCTACCAGTTTTTTTTGGCGCCAGTAGCTCAGTCGGATAGAGCAGCAGCCTTCTAAGCTGCGGGTCAGGGGTTCGAATCCCTTCTGGCGTGCCAGATTATATCAAGCATAGATACATCGATCCTTTGCGTGGTGGGTGTAGTTCAATGGCAGAGCACCGGATTGTGGTTCCGGGCGTTGTGGGTTCGACTCCCATCACCCACCCCACCTTCGAAATATGTCAACAAGCGATAAATTGCACCTCGGAATGGATATTGGCGGCTCCAGCGTCAAATTTGGCTGGGGCAACTGTCAATCTGGTTTACAATACTGCAGCAAATTCGAACTCAGCCACAAATCCCTC
This sequence comes from Candidatus Cloacimonadota bacterium, assembly GCA_017995495.1. GTDB lineage: Bacteria > Cloacimonadota > Cloacimonadia > Cloacimonadales > Cloacimonadaceae > Syntrophosphaera. The sequence goes on along the minus strand of JAGOIS010000021.1, from coordinate 8,519 downwards.
TTTCATCTCTCCCAAACCATCCACCGGATCCTGGAGCAATGCGGCCGGGAAGTGGGCTGGGAAAACATCGGCGCGATCGGCATCGGCACCCCCGGCACCATTGACCGGAGCTCAGGAAGGATAGTGGGAGTGAATCCCAACCTGCCTTTTTGGGTGGACGTCAATCCCGGCGAACTGATCCCGCCTGAACTGCAGGTGCCGGTTTTCCACGACAACGACGCCAACCTCATGTGCCTGGCGGAGGCCTGGCTGCGGGGCTCGCGAGGCAAAGTGTTGGGAATCACAGTTGGCAGCGGCATCGGCTGCGGTTACGTGCAGGACGGCCGGATCTATCACGGGGCCCACGGATTCGCCCTCGAGCTGGGACACGTCACCAGCGTGCCCCAGGGAGAGCCATGTTCCTGCGGCAGAAAGGGTTGCTTGGAAGCCTATGCCTCCGTGGAAGGGATCCGGCGCCGGATGCAGGCTTTGCCTGAAGCCGGAGAACGCATCAACAGCAGTTCCGGCCTGTCCGATCTGCTGAGCCTCAGCCGTTCTGACCCGGCCGCGGAGAGAATTATCCACGCAGGTGAGGACATCCTGGCCAGAGGAATATCAGATTTGGTGGTGATCCTGGATCCGGATGTAGTGGTGATCGGGGGCGGCGCCATGGAAGGCGGGCTGTACGACGGGCAGGCCCTGGAGCAGGCAGTGCGCGGCTACCTTCCGCCCTTGAACGCGGCCAGCACTTCTCTGGAACCAGCCCTGGAAGGCAACCGGGCTGGGGTTTTGGGCGCCGTGGTCCTGGCCTCAACCAGCTAATCCCCTGCTTTGGGAACAAATCTTGCAATTCAGAACAGCATCATGTTTTAAGGAGAGTCAATCATGAAAAAGGCAGCGATTATTATGGCCTTGATCGGCATTATGATGCTGAGCGCCTTGTCTGCCCAGGAAACGAGGGCCACCAAAACGATCGAGATCAGTCCCAATCCCATGACCCAGTTCGCCGAGATCACCGTAGTCCTCGGTTATCGGGCTGAGATCCGCGTCACCATAGAGAATTCCGCCCGGCAAGTGGTCAAGACCCTGTTCACTGGTTCGGCGGACCAAAACCTGGTATTACGCTGGGAAGGAACAGACGAAGACGGCAAGCTTGCTCCTGTCGGCGAGTATGAAGTGGTGGTCTATCAGGGGCGTTATACTTCAACCAAAAAAACATTGATCCTCAAATGAGATAATCCAGTCAGTGAATCGTAAGAACACAAAAAAGTCCCTTGCGGACTTTTTTGTTTTCCCCGCGTAAACTGGCGCTGTACATGGAGTTAACGCGGGCGGAGGCCGGGTCGGACAGGTTGGCCAGGGGCTGGAAAATCCCGGCCGTGGTGGCTGGGGCAAGCAAAAGCTTGACAGATTTTGAGAGTTGCAAAATCATCACACCAGTTTGGGGAAGTTTGGTTTTTTGAGTGCTTGCCCATTACTCCCAAACAGACACGGAGCCACCCTGCGGTTTCTGGCGCGGGGGATGTTCCGCGGCATAATTGGAAAAGTATGAGATTATTCACAAACGCCAGCCTGCCCACATCTTCGGCCGCCCTAAAACGGGTGAACGTCCTCTTTGATGAAACCATCATCAGGATCAGCCCGGATGAGATCAGTTCCGAGGACATCACCGAAACCGTTGACCTCAAAGGCAGCATACTCCTGCCCGGGGCAATTGATCCCCACAGCCACATCATTGCTGAAAAAGACCCCGGCAAGAGTATGGCCCGGATCACCAAAGCCGCCCTGTCCGGTGGTTGGACCACCCTGGCGGAGCTCAGCTTTCTCAATCCGCAGCCCGTATTCAACCTGGGCGATCTGAAACGCCTGCAAACCCAGATAGCTCAGAATTCCAGCGTGGACATGGCCATCTGGGGAAATGTGGACATCACCAATTACCCCTATCACGCCGAGGCCGCGCAAGAGCTCTGGGCTGAAGGTGTGGTGGGCATAGCTCTCACGAACCCCTCCCCCAATCCGGCGATCCAGGCCCTGTCCTTCACCGAGATCATGGACCTGTTCATGGACATCTATGAATCGGATACCGCCTTTGCCTTTCAGGGTTACGACAGCGAGAGCCATGCACAATTCAGCTTTGATGCCCAGGCCGACGCGATCAAGAAACTGCTGCGCAGGATGCAGGAAAACCCCATCCACGTGACCCGCGTGGCCTCATACACCACCATCGATTTCATCAACAGCGTCCACAAGCGTTCAGATATATCCTTTTCCATGTGCGTGGCGGATCTGATGCGCCTCTTCAGCAACCTGGACCTCGGCCAGCCCATCGACCTGGCCGACTTCCAACTTGAGCTGATCGAACTGCTGCGCACCAACAAGATCTATCTGCTCTCGAACAATGTGGAGTCCGCGGCGGTCCCGGAGGGGTTGGACACGGCTTATCGCGGCACCCCGGAAAAACTGCTGCCCTGGTCATATCTCTGGGTGCTTTCGGAGCTTTGGAAGAAGCGCAGGATGCCCCTGGCCACCGTGATCAAAATGACCAGCGAGAACGCGGCCAAAAGATTGGGCATCTACCCCGTGAAAGGCTGTCTGGAGGCTGGTTCGGACGCCGATTTCGTGATCTACGACCCCACCAGGACCACCTCCTTCAAAGCGCCTGACGGCAGCGAGCACCAGCTGGAAGGGGCCATAGAATCCGTATGGCTGAGGGGCAAAAGAGCTTTCCACAAAGGCAGGGCGGCCGCTCCCGCGGGAACCTGGCTGGCCCGCAGCACCAATCCCAAACGCCGCCACAACAACATCACCTGGATCTAATTCCATACCCCCGAGGAGGAAAAATGGACCATCTTGAATATCTGAAAAGCGTCCTGGACCTGCACCCCGAGTTGCAATACGAAATCACAGGGCGTCACTGGTCCACAGAATTTTTGCGCTTTTACCACAGCCAGACCAACTACAACATCAGCAAAGACAACACCACCATCGCGGCCGAGATCTACAAGGGTAAAAGATCCTTCAGTTTCCAGCTGGACAATCCTGCCCGGGACAAGGTCGACGCGGCCGTGAAGGACGCCCTGGAGGTGATCGACAAGCTGCCCGAGGACCCGGATTTCGTGGATCTGGAAAACGACCTGACCCTGGCGGAGCCGCGCCGGGTGAACAACAACCCGGAGGCGATCCCGCTGGACAAGAAGACCAGTATCCTGGCCAACGTCTCCGCGGCTGCCGGCATGTATGATTTTGACATCTTCGGCACCTTCATCTGCAATCATGTCAGCGAGCGCCTGATCAACAGCAACGGCCTGGACAAGCACAGCGAAAGATCACCCATCTACCTGGAGGTGAAAGCCGTGCACAACAAGTCGCAGGTGACGGTGCTGGAAACCTTTGGCGGCGAAGACTTCGGCTTTTTTGACGAACAGGCCTTCTCCGAGGACCTCGTGCAGAAGATCATGTATTGCTCAGCCGAGGTCGTGGACGTGGAGCCTGGCTATTACGACGTGGTGCTCGCCCCCCGCTGCCTGGCTGAATTCATCCAGTACCTTGCCTATGGCATGAGCGCCCGCGCTTTGGACCAGCACAGCAGTTGGTTCGAGGGCAAGCTGGGTCAGAAGGTGTTTCCGGAGCACATAACCATCGTGGACGACCCCTCCGACCCCAGAATGATCCACGCCTCTTACGGCTCCAACGGCCACGTCTACCGCTTTCTGCCCCTGGTGGAACAGGGTGTTTTCCGCAACTTTTTCTGTGACAACTACTTCGCCCACAAGACCGGGCTGCCCAAAAACGGCAACCAAGGCGCCTGCCTCAAGATTGATCCCGGCCACGCAACCCTGGAAGAGCTGATCGGCAGCATCAAACGCGGACTCTATATCTCCAGCCTCCACTACATGAATTTCATCAATCCGAGGGAAACCTCCCTCACCGGGCTCACCCGCGACGGCACCTTCCTGATCGAGAACGGACGCGTCACCAAAGTGGTGAACAACCTCCGCTTCACCGAGCGCATCGAGAGGATCCTCAATAATGTGGCGGACCTCGAGGATCACTGTGCCACGGTCCCGTTTTCCGCCAACTACGATAGTTTCGACATTGAAACGGTGAAAGCGCCCCACGCCCATGTCCGGGATTTCAACATAACATCCTCAACCAGGACCATTTAGGAGGACACTGCATGGAACAACTGATCAAACAAACCCTCAATAAACTCGCCCACCCGGACATCAGCTTCGCCGATATCAGGGTCACCCGCACCGACAATGAATGGCTCTACTTTATGAACGGATTCATGCGCAACTACGGCAGCAGCATGGATTCCACCGCCATCGGCATCCGGGTGCTGATCAACGGCTGCTGGGGATTTGCCGGATCCCGCGACCTGAGCCCCGCGGCGCTCGACCGCCTCGTCCAGACCGCGGTCAAAAATGCCCGCCAGGGTGGCAATTTCATCCGCAACAAGGTGGAGTTCCCCGCTTTACCGGCCACCAGGGCGGAGTATCACCACCAGCCCGAGATCGATCCCTTCAAGCTGCCCAAAGAAGAAAAGACGGCCTATCTGAGTGCTTTGGCCGAAGCCATCAAGCCAAGCGGCAAGATCGTCCACTCCATGGTCTCCGCGCAGTTCATGCGCCAGGAAAAGTATTACGCGAACAGCGAGGGAACCTGGTCGCACACGTCCTATTTCAACACCCTGCCGGTGATGGAGGTGGTGGCTTCCGACGGCAACCAGATCCAATCCCGCACCTGGCCGGGACACATGAGCGCGGGACGCGGCGGCTTTGAGCTCTTCAGCCAGCAAAAATTCACTGAAAATACCGACCGCATCATGAAGGAGGCCACCGATCTGCTGAGTGCGCCCACCATCACGGACGACCGCGCCGACATCATCATCGCAAACGGACATCTCGCCCTGCAGCTGCATGAATCGGTGGGTCACGCCACCGAGGCGGACCGCATCTTCGGCATGGAGATCTCCTACGCCGGCAAAACCTTCATCAAACCCCAGATGCTGGGTTCATTCCAATACGGGTCGCCCAGCGTGAACATCTACAGCGACAGCACCGATCCCCGGGGCCTGGGTTATCACCCCGTGGACGATGAAGGCGTGCCCGGCAAAAAGGTGGACATCATCAAGGACGGCATCCTGGTGAATCAGCAAACCTCGCGCCAGATCGCCCGGCTGTTGGGGCTGGAACCCTCATCCAACATGAAAGCCTCCTCCGCGGACGATTTTCCCCTGGTGCGCATGACCAATTTCTGCCTCGCCCCCGGCTCCGGCAGCCTGGATGAGCTGATCGCCGGCACCGACCACGGCTACCTCCTCGATTTCACCAAAACCTGGAGCATCGACGACAACCGCAACAACTTCCAGTTCACCACCGAGATCGGCTACCGCATCGACGGCGGCAAGATCACAGGCATTGTCAAGGAACCCACCTATTTCGGGATCACCCCTGAATTCTGGAACGCCTGCGACAGGATCTGCGGCCCGGAGGAATGGGGCTACCACAGCACCTTCCACTGCGGAAAGGGAGAGCCGGGCCAGATCATGCAGCTTTCCCACGGCGTGGCCCCGGCCCGCTTCAAGAACATCAACGTCAGCGTGAAGATCTGACGTTTTAAGCTTAAAACAAAGGAAAAAGGCACGTGCCTCCGCCCTCAGGCCGGGGGCGCCAAAAAAGGAGTAAAAAATGAAAGTGTTTCAAGTGATCATGTCCATGCTGATGCTGGCAGCCCTGCTGGTCTCAGGCTTTGTGGCCTGGAAAACCTACCAGAAGATGCAAAAGGAAGAGCTGCCCGTCCCCATGGAGAAATTTGAGGCCTACCTCAAGGAAACCAACGTCAATCCCTTCAAGGTCGTCGGCTGGTCCAAATCAGGCGATCAAACCTATATCTTCTCGGAAATTGTCACCCCCGACACCACCGTCACCTATCAGGATGTGGATGTGTTCATGAAACTGCAGACATCCTCCGGTGAGGAATGGTTCCACAACGACAAGGAAACCTGGCGCAAGGTGGAGACCAAAGCGGATAAGAAATAACCGCACCGCCAATCCTGCTGGAGTCCAGCGAGCGCAGCGAGCATGGACTCCAGCAGGTGTGAAAAGGCGAAAGGGTGTAACCCCGCCGGAGGCCAGCGCTGCTCGTAGCGCAGCATTCCAATGCTGCGAAACAGCTGTGAAGCATGATCAGGATCCCAGCGCCCCAGACTGAACACCAAGCGTAGGCAAGCTATGGCCAAAAAATCAGTTGAAGCAGCTTCAAATATTTCTTGACATATTCCGGTGCAATACCATATTCAGCGCAAGCCTGTTTGTGACCTTACAACCTTGCCTGGCTGAGGCACCAGATCTGTTCTGGCGCGAAGGAGCCCCTTATGGATGCTTGCCGGTTTCGCGGATGTTTGCCCCATCTGCTTCCGCCCAAGCAGCCAAACTCCGCTAAGCGCTTGGCCGCAACCCGATCCCCGGCCTTTCGGACCCATCATCCAAGCAACAGCCTATCCCCAAAAGCTTTAACCTCAATGGAGGAACCGTGAAAAACACCCTTTTAGCCTGTATTTTAGTTTTTGCCGGCGTAGCGCTCAGCGCCGCCACCTGGACCGGAGCCGTTAGCGACAACTGGCACACCGCGGGCAACTGGTTTCCCGCCAGCATTCCAGTCTACGACACAGACGTAGTGATCTCCACCACTGGCACCGGAAACTATCCCCGCATCTCCACAACAGCGGCTTATTGCCGAAACATGCAGATCGACGGCGGCACCTACGTTCACATCTACACCAACAGCCTGAACGTGACCGGAAACCTGAGCGTGGCGGGCTACATCCAGCTAAGCACCGATCCCTGCGCGCTATACGTGGAACATGACATAACCTGGCAATCAGGCTCCCAAGCCCTGCTTTCCAACTGGGCAAGAGTATATTGCGACGGCAACATGACCTACGCCGCCGGTTCGCAAGTCAGCAACTCCGGCGGCACCATCGAGTTTCGCGGCTCCACCCCCACCACCCTTATCAACCATAGCTTTTACACCCACTTACCCAACGTGGTGGTGAACAAACCCTGGTCGGCCACCATGGTCAACAGCCTTACCGTGCCAGCCACCAACAGCCAGGACATCCGCGTTACCAGCCTCACCAACACCAACGGCTCCAGCTTCATATTCAACTGGTGGGGCAACTTTTACATCTGGGGCGATCTGATCGACCTGAACACCCAGACCGGCGCCGGGATCCGCTTCAACGCCGGTTACCAATTCCCGAACGGCAGCAACCAAAGCTTCAATTTTGCCTCCACCCAGTCCTATCTGAACGAGGTATGGACCTATCAAAGCGGAACCCTCAGCCTGGATTCCGACCTGGTGATCAAAACCCACCTACGCATCCAATCCGGCACCGTGGATGCCAACAACCATACCCTTTACGTCGGTGGTGACTGGTTAAATCTCCAGACGCCGGCCAGCTTTCTGGAGGAAACCGGAACCGTGGTCTTCAACGGCTCGGGCAACCAGAGCTGCTATATCAGCGAACAGTTCAACAACCTTACCCTGCAGAAAAGCGGCGGACTCTTTATTGTTGCCAATGTCAATTCCCTGGTGTCCTGCAATTCTTTTAACTGGGTGTCGGGCGATATAAGTGTGCACAGCGGCAATTTCACCGCCCTCGACCTTGCCCAGAACAGCATCCGGGGCAAATGGTACCTGTACCCCGGCGGCAGCGTGGACCTGTTTCAGGATAGCGCCCAACAGATCGACCTGCGCGCCGAACTTTACATCCTGGGCGGAGATTTCCGCATCCACGGAGGAGCGATAGCTTGCGATGTTGCCGACGGCGGAAACGCCCGCATCGAAATGACCTCCGGCAGCCTGGATTTCGTGGATGAAGGCGTTCAATTCGGAGACTTGCTTTACACCACCACTTTCCTGGTGAGCGGTGGCTCCCTGCGCAGCGGCGGCCGTTTTTGGGACGCCCTGGGCGGGCTGATCTTCACCGGCGGAGAACTGGAACTCCATGGCCCCGAGAGCGTTTCGTTGAAGCTGACCGGAACTTCCCGGCTGAACGACCTGGTGATCAACAAGGCTGGCGCCGCCACCGTTTTCCCCAACAGCCTGGTTACCATGAACGGCGAATTGCGCCTGCAGACAGGAAATCTGGACCTCAACGGCTGGAACATGACCGTGATGGGAAACGCCCATCTGCGCGGGACTTTGATCATGAACGCCGCGGCCACCCTGGATGTTCACGGCGCTGTCTTCTGGTATTCCGGAGCCAACGCCCAAACCACCGCCGGAACCATAAATTGCGGATATGACTGGAGCTTCGAGGCCGGCTGCAGCGTAAATCTGGCGGGCAGCGTCCAGAGGATGGTGAATCCCTACGGAAGTTCCATATACGCCCTCTCCGCCACCGCCAGTTTCGGCCTGCTCGAGCTGCTCGCCACCGAGGACGATGCCGAATTTCCGTGCTATTTTTACGATAGCCAGCTGCGCGTGGCGAACGATCTGGTGATCCACAGCCCCAGCACCCTGAACCTGTT